>JBGSQM010000192.1:0-22423 GCA_041738035.1 Cellulophaga sp. | reverse complement strand
CGGAGTCTAGGAAGTGCGGTCACTGAGCGGAGTCTAGGAAGTGCGGTCACTGAGCGGAGTCTAGGAAGTGCGGTCACTGAGCGGAGTCTAGGAAGTGCGGTCGCTGAGCGGAGTATAGGAAGTGCGGTCGCTGAGCGGGGTCTAGGAAGTGCGGTCGCTAAGCGGAGTCGAAGTGAGCGTTCTGCCGAAAGAGCACAGCCTATTTCTTCTTTTTGATATTTATTTTTTCTTCAACACTCGGTCTGCGTTTTATTTTTCTTGGTCGTCTGGCGCCAAATGAATTGTTAGCTATTTTACCTTTTCTCGATTTTTTATCGCCTTTTCCCATGTTTTCTTGTTTTTAATAAAAGTAAGACTTTTTAAGGTAATACTAGTAATTTCAAATAGTAAATGGTATAACCTATAGGAACGCTTTTGCTTATAAAATCATAGCACAAGTGTTAATTTTTTTAAATAATTTCAGCAGCTTTTCTTAAAAAGCTAACAATATATAACAAAATTGAATAATTATGTAGTTTATTATAATTGTTATGCTTGCCGAAAAGGCTTAAATTTGCCACTAATTTATAGGGATATTGGTTTTGGTAATCCACCATTATCTATATTAAATTGACTAATAATGAATATGCAACAACAACAGAGATTAGAGGTGTTTAAAAAATCAGTAAATAATAAATTCAATGTTTATAATAGCTTATTTCTGAATTTACCCTACCGCAATATTGAAAACGTAGGTATGGTTATTCCATTGCTACTTGATCAATGTCAAAAGGGCTTAAAATCGGGTAAAAATCCCAAAGAAATTTTAGAGTTATTTTTTCAAAATTATGTTAACATCGCTTCGGAAAAAGAACGGATAGATTTCATGTTTCGCATCATTCAATATGTAGAGCGTCAAGTGGTGTTGTATGATAGTGTTGAAGATGCCGCTTTTCCAAAATTATACGAACATAGCACCAGTTTAACAATCAAAGATTATTTTGAGCTTATTGATAAAAATAAAAGTTGGGATAAAATAGCTGAAAAGCTATCAACTTTTAGTGCTCGAATTGTATTAACCGCGCATCCAACCCAATTTTATACGCCCGCTGTTTTAGATATTATTGCAGAATTAAGAAGCTTAATTCTCGAAGATAGAATAGATGATATAGATGTTACTTTACAGCAATTAGGGCTTACTTCATTAATTAATGCCAAAAAACCAACGCCTTTAGACGAAGCTAAAAATATCATTTACATCCTTAGAAACGTTTATTATGAAGCGGTTGGGGAACTGTATTCATACTTAAAACGGAATATCAACAATTCAGAATTCGAGAATTATAATATTATGAAACTAGGTTTTTGGCCTGGTGGTGATCGCGATGGAAACCCTTTTGTTACGGCGGAAATCACAAGTGATGTAGCTGACGAATTGCGCATAACTTTAATGAAATGTTATTATAACAATTTAAAAGAATTACAACAAAAATTAACTTTTACCGATCTTCAAGACGATATAAACCAATTACGTGCTAATTTATATACCGCCATGTTTAACCCTAACAAACATGTGGGTTATGACGCTATTATTGGGCCTTTAGATAATATTAGAACCATTTTGATTGAAAAATACCACGCGTTGTATTTGGCGGATTTAGATTTTTTCATGGACAAAGTAAAAATATTTAAAACCCATTTTGCAACCTTAGATATTCGTCAAGATCATGGCATGCACATTAAGGTAATTACCGAAGTTTTAAAGAAAAACGGTGCTATAAAAGACGACTTATCGGAACTTAGCGATGAGGAGTTGATACAAATACTTTTGCATAAAGATTTAAAATTAATAGCCGATGATTTTGAGGATGAAATAACAAAAGATACCATCAAAAACATTGCTCAATTAGGAGCTATTCAACAAAAAAATGGCGAAGAAGGCTGTAATAGATACATTATAAGCAACTCAGAAGATATATTTTCTGTGCTTTTCGTTTTTGCTTTATTTAGGTGGAGTGGCTGGAAAAAAGATGCCATCACTTTTGATATAGTACCGCTATTTGAAACCATGAAAGGTATGGAAGGTGCAGAAATAACCATGCATCAACTTTTTGAAATGCCAGAGTATTTAGCGCATGTTAAACACCGAGATTTTAAGCAAACCATGATGCTGGGTTTTTCGGATGGCACTAAAGATGGGGGCTATTTAAAAGCCAATTGGTCTATTTTAAAAACAAAAGAAAATTTATCAAAGGTATGTGCTAAAAACGGAATAAAAGCTATATTTTTTGATGGTCGAGGTGGGCCACCAGCGCGTGGAGGCGGAAAAACACATCGGTTTTACGCTGCTCAAACCAAAGAAATTGCCAATAATGAAATTCAATTAACCATTCAAGGTCAGACGATTACTAGTACCTATGGCACTAAAGAACAGTTTATTTACAATTGCGAACAGTTACTTACCGCTGGTTTATCAAACAACTTTTTTGAAGATGAGAATATCATTACGCCACAAGAAAGAAATTTAATTGAAGAACTTTCAGATCTTAGTTTTGAGAAATACGATGCGCTAAAACATCATGAAAAATTTATGCCGTACTTAGAAAATATGAGTACGCTAAAATATTACACGAAAGCAAATATTGGAAGTCGCCCTGGAAAAAGAGGAAACAAGGCTAAGTTAGAACTTTCGGACCTTAGGGCCATATCTTTTGTAGGTTCATGGAGCCAGTTGAAACAAAACGTACCGGGCTATTTTGGTCTAGGAACCGCTATAAAAACCATGCAAGATCAAGGAAGAATAGAAGAAGTAAAAGCTTTATACAAAAATGTGCCTTTTTTCAGAATTTTGATGTCGAATAGTATGATGTCTTTGTCTAAGTGTTATTTTGAACTAACGACTTACATGAAAGACAATAAAGAATACGGAGAATTTTGGTCCATTCTGCACCGAGAATATGAACTTTCCAAAGAGATGTTATTGCTAATTTCTGGAATGAGTATTTTAATGGAGAAAGAAGCGATTTCTCGAGAATCTATAAAAATTAGAGAGAATATTGTGTTGCCTTTATTGGTCATTCAGCAATACGCCCTTCAGAAAATAGGAGATGAATCTTCCTTTAAGGAGTTATACGAAAAAATTGTAACTCGTTCTCTTTACGGAAACATTAATGCAAGTCGTAATTCCGCATAAAAATAGCTATTGAAATTTTAAATTTATAACCTGTACGTTTTTAAACATACAGGTTTTTTTTATCCCTGAATTTTTTTAATAACAAGAATCATTTTGATATATTTGGGAATGATGTATTACTTAACCATTGCGCTACAAGCTTATTGTGTTTATCATTGTTTTACCAATCGCAATTCATATTACTGGTTTTTTGCCATTATTTTTCTGCCCGTAATAGGTTCTTTAGTTTATATTTTCATGAATATTATCAATAAGCAGGGCATCAATAAGGTTAAAGACGATATCACTTCGGTAATTAATCCAAGTAAAAGAATAGCAGATCTGGAAAAAAAGTTTCAGTTTTCTGCTACTTTTGAAAATCAAGTTGCTTTGGCAGATGCTTATTTAGAGGCTAAAATGTTCGATAAAGCTATTGAGAATTATGAGTCTTCCTTAAAAGATGTTTTTATAAATGACCATTACGCCATGTCTAAATTAGTAGAAGCTTATTATTACGCATCACAATCAAGTAAAGCTTTGGTTATTGCAGAGAAGTTAAAAGATCAAATAAAATTTAAAAAAACAAAAGCTTCTTTTTTATATGCTTTGGCTTTAGAAAAAGAAGGAAATATTGATAAAGCTGAAGAGTTTCTTGCCTTTTTTGATGCGCCTTATAGCCATTATGAAGAACGCTTAGAATTAGCAAATTTTTATATCAGAAATAATCAACTTGAGAAATCGAAAGAGCTTTTAAATGAAATAATTTTAGAATCAGAACGTATGTCAAAAGAAAGCTACAGACAGCATTCAGTTATTATTAAAAAAGTAAAAGAACTTAAAAATACTAATTTATAAGCTTATATTCTGGAAAAAATATTTCAACATAAGCACCCTTACGCCCCTTTTTTATTTGAGGAGGCCACAAAACTTATTGTTGGTACATTGCCGCCACCAAGGTTTACCTTAGGCAATTTAAAGGAAGGTGATGTTGATTTTTGTTATGGTAGTAGAGACGGACAATTATGGCCAATTTTAGATAAAATTTTCAATTTGGATTTGCGTTATGAAACTTCTGAAAAAGCGATAAATCAACGCAAAAATTTTCTACTACAACGAAAAATAGGTATTTGCGATATTGTAGAAAGTGCCGAACGTTTAAAAGTTGACGCCTCAGATTTAGGAATGCAAAATATTATTTTGAGGGATGTTATTTTGTATTTAAAATACTTCAAAAACATAGATACCTTGTTACTTACAGGAGGAAATAGTAAGAATGGCCCTGAATATTTTTTTAGAAAACATATAAAAGAAAACAATCTAGCTTTAAAATTAATTACGGATCGAGTTCCACGAATTCACACTTTTGAACTAGATAACAGAAATATTAAAACAGTTTCGTTAACCGCACCTTCGGGAGCTGCTAATAGAGCTATTGGTAGTATGGAAGCTTATGAGCTAATGAAAAATAAAAACCCGAAATTCAATACCATTGATTTTCGGGTTTTGCAGTATGCTGAGTATTTCTAGACTTTAATCTATTTTTTGTTCTGTTGCTTTTTAATTGTATCCTTCTCGATATCAAACTTATTTGTGGTGATATTGGTATTCCCAGTTGGGTTTGTCGGATTCGTTTGTTCTGTTTTTCTTCTTAGCTTTTTATCTTCAATCATTCCCATAATTTAATTTTTTAGATTCAATTTCAAGATAGGGATAAGTCCGTAATTTAACCGTTAAAGTATGTGTAAATTTTTATCATTAACCGTTAAAGCGTTAACATTATTATCGATAGAGCTCAAAAACAGAAAATTTAGGCTGTTTCTTCCGATTTTTTAATTGTTTTAACGATTGCTAATCTAATCAATAATATAAAAGGCAAGCCATGCATCAAAACATCAAACCAGTCTTGTATTTTCATGCCAACCGCGCCACCGGCAATCCATTTTAGTTTACCCCATAAATGTGGTTCAGGAAAAAAAGGAGCTAGGCCAAGTGTTAAGCATAAAAGTGAAACTAACTTCCAATTGTTCAAAAACTCTTTCATACTACTTCTTTTATATTTTTTATGAAGTCTGCTATTTTTTCAACCCCATTTTCGGTCAAATGTTTTATAAAGGCAGAACCGATAATTGCACCTTTAGCATTTTTGGTAGCTTGCTCAAAAGTATCAGCATCTTTAATTCCGAAACCAATAATTTGTGGATTTTTTAAATTCATATCGGCAATACGTTTAAAATAATCGGTTTGTTCGTCGCCAAATCCTGATTTTGAACCTGTGACACTTGCCGAACTTACCATATAAATAAAAGCATCGGAAGCTGCATCAATCTGCATGATACGTTCATCACTGGTTTGTGGCGTAATCAAAAACATGAATTTTAAATCGTATTGATCAAAAATAGCTTTGTACTCATCTTCATAAACAGCTAAAGGTAAATCTGGAAGAATGAGTCCGTCAACTCCTATTTCTTGACATCTTTTACAAAAAGCTTCTACACCATATTGTAAAACAGGATTAAAATACCCCATAATAATTAAAGGAATAGAAACTGTTTTCCGAATATCTTTCAACTGTTCAAAAAGTAATTTGGTAGTCATACCTTTTTTTAAGGCCGCGGTTGAGCTATTCTGAATGGTTGGACCATCTGCCAAAGGATCGCTAAATGGGAGTCCAATTTCAATCATGTCAACACCATTAGCTTCTAAATCATGGATAATATTTACGGTATCATTCAAGGACGGATATCCTGCTGTGAAATATATAGAAAGGAGTTTTTTGTCCTCCTGCATTTTTTGGTTTATTCTGTTCATAATTAAAAGTACAAAGTAATAAGTATTAAGTACTGAGTGTAAACTACGTAATACTTATTACTATTTTATAATTTAAAATATTTTATATAATTATCTAAATCTTTATCCCCACGACCAGACAAACTAATCACTACAATATCGTCGGGTTTAAAGGTTTTATGGTGAAAAATGGCTAGCGCATGGCTAGTTTCGATGGCAGGAATAATACCTTCTAATTGCGTTAATTCTAAGCCTGCAATCATGGCTTCATCATCTGTCGCTGAATAAAATTCTCCGCGACCTGAGGTGTACAAATGCGCATGCATTGGGCCAACGCCAGGGTAATCTAATCCTGCGGAAATAGAATAAGGTTCCGTTATTTGTCCATCGCCAGTTTGCATTAACAAGGTTTTACACCCGTGAATAATACCGCGTTTACCTAAAACAGATGTTGCTGCACTTTCACCAGAGTCGATTCCTTTCCCTGCAGCCTCTACTGCTATAATTCCAACTTCTGGCTCATGTAAAAAATGATAATAAGTACCTGCGGCATTACTACCACCGCCAATACAAGCAACCACATAATCAGGGTTTTCGCGACCTTCTTTTTCTTTTAACTGCCATTTTATTTCTTCGGATATTACCGACTGAAATCTTGTAACCATATCTGGATAAGGGTGTGGGCCAATCGCTGAACCAATGATGTAGTGTGTGTCCACTGGATTGTTAATCCAATCGCGGATAGCTTCGTTGGTTGCATCTTTAAGGGTTCTACTTCCTGATAAAGCTGGGCGAACTTCTGCACCTAACATCTTCATTCGCGCCACATTGGGTGCTTGTCTTGCGATATCTATCTCACCCATATACACCACACATTTCATTCCCATTAAAGCACAAACCGTAGCTGTGGCAACGCCATGTTGTCCAGCACCGGTTTCTGCAATAATCCTAGTTTTATTTAGCCTTTTAGCCATTAAAATCTGACCAATAGTATTGTTTATTTTGTGCGCGCCTGTATGGTTTAAGTCCTCACGTTTAAGATAGACTTTTGTGTTGTACTTTTCTGATAGCCGTTTTGCAAAATAAAGTGGGGAAGGTCTGCCCACATAGTCTTTTAAAAGCTGGTCGAACTCTTTTTTAAAGTCTGGCTCAGCCATTATTTTTAAATATTTTTGGCGTAATTCTTCAACATTCGGGTAAAGCATTTCTGGAATAAATGCCCCACCAAATTCCCCGTAATATCCTTTTTCAGTTGCGTTGTAATTCATTTTCTTTTTTTTAAGTACGAAAGTATCAAGTAAAAAGTAATAAGACCGTTGGCTTAGTTACGCATCCCTAAATACTAAATTAATTTTCTTTTTTTTAGTGTAAAATCTTTTATTTTTAAAGTTATATCCTAATTTTTCAAGTAGCATTTACAAAGTAACTAGTATCGTCTTAATACTCATTACTTAATACTATTTTTCAATACTTTTTTATAATGTGATAATTTAATCAATAATATCCAAAAGTTTAGCAACTTGAAACCTTAAAATTGAAGCTTTAAATCCTTTTTCAGCACTTTCAATTTATCTATATCCTTTAATCCTGATTCTATTTCAAACTTACTATTTACATCAATAGCATGGCAATATTTGGAGGCTGGTATTTCTAAAAATGATTTTAATTCTTTTAACTCATCTAAGCCAATTCCACCACTTAAAAAATAAGGTTTATCAGAGGGATATTCTTTTAAAATAGCCCAATCAAAAGTAAAACCGTTGCCACCAGGTAATTTTCCTTTGGTATCAAAAAGATAAAAATCGCATGCTTTTTCATAAGGTGCTAAAATGCTAAAATCAAATTCATCTAAAATAGAAAACACTTTGATAATTTCAATTTTTTTGATTTTTTCTTTCAATTCTTTACAAAACGCTGGAGACTCATTTCCATGTAATTGAACGGCTACAAGTCCATAATTTTTTATTTTTTCAATTATTTCAGCAATCGAAGTATTCACAAAAACTCCAACTTTTTTAATTTGATGGGGGATAGTTTCTAGCGGCCCTGTATAATTTCTTTTAGAGTTTTCCCAAAAGATAAATCCTAAATAATCAGGATAAAGGGCTGCAACATCTACTGTATTTAATTTCATGCCACAGATTTTCAATTTTAAAGCATGATGCTCTAAAGTTGTAGGCCTTTTATTTTTTATCATATAATTGTCAGCTACCATAATTATAAAATAGTATTTAGTTTATCTATAAAATCTTCAGCACTCGCGCCAGGATTGCTTGTTTTCATAAAATTCTCCCCAATTAAAAAGCCTTCATAGCCGTAATTTTTTAAATCTTTTATAGCTTCAATAGCGCTAATACCACTTTCTGAAACCTTTACAAAATCATCAGGAATCAACTGCGATAAAGATTTACTGGTATTTAGCGAAACCTTAAAAGTTTTTAAATTTCGATTGTTGACTCCCAACATATCTAAACTTGGCATGATTGATTTTAGTAATTCGGCTTCATCGTGCACTTCTAACAAAACATTCAACTGCAAACGTTTGGCAAATTCAGATAGATTTTTTATTTCTTCTCTAGTTAATATTGTTGCAATCAATAAAATTACATCAGCACCGTACGCTTTTGCTTCTAATAATTGATATTCATCAATAATAAATTCTTTTCGCAATAAAGGAAATTTAGTTGATGCTCTTGCTAACAGTAAATCGTCCAAAGAACCACCAAAATATTTGGCATCCGTTAAAACGGACATCCCACAAACCCCCGCATTTTCATAACCAATAGCCACATCTTGCACATTTAAACCCTGGTTGATTTCTGATTTTGAAGGTGAACGGCGCTTATGTTCTGCAATAATACCAGAAGTACTATTCCGCAAGGCATTTACCATAGAATTTTCTGGTCTATCAAATAAAACGGACTTCTCTAATTGCTTCACAGGAATTAAAGATTTTCTAAGGGAAACTTCATTTCGTTTGTCAAAAACTATTTTATCTAATATATTCATTTAATTAGTTGATGGTTGTTAGTTGCTAGTTTTTTTTATCTAATTTTTCATTTTTTCCAATAATCTAAATATCAACTACTAAGTGCTTGTAATTTTTTTAATGAGGCTAATGCTTTTCCGCTTAACAGGGATTCTTTTGCTTTTTCAAATCCGGCAATGGGACTCAAATTTTCAACAGTAGCGATAGCAATTCCAGCATTTGCGCACACTACATTATTTTGAGCTTCAGTACCTTTTCCTTGAAGAATATTCAAGAAAATTTGTGCCGATTCGTTAATACTTTCTCCCCCTACAATATCTTTTGTTGTTACTGCTTTTACGCCAAAATCTGATGGTTTAAGCATACCTTCTGAATTATTAGATATGGTTTTAGTATTGCCAGTTAACGATATTTCGTCATAGCCATCTAAAGCATGAAGTACAGTGAAGTTTTTATCGGTATTCTGATATAAATACCCATACATTCTTGCTAATTCTAAATTAAAAACCCCAACTATTTGGTTCTTTGGAAAAGCGGGATTTACCATTGGACCTAACATATTAAAAAAGGTTTTTACGCCTAGTTCTTTTCTAATTGGTGCCACATTTTTCATCGCTGGGTGAAATAGGGGAGCGTGTAAAACACAAATTCCAGCTTCCTCGATACTCTTTTCTAGAAAATTGGCATCGCTGCTAAATTTTATGCCTAAAAATTCCATTACGTTGCTACTTCCGCAAGTTGATGATACGCCATAATTGCCATGTTTTGTTACTTTTATTCCTGCACCAGCGGTTACAAAAGAGGCTAAGGTTGATATGTTAAACGTATCTTTTCCATCGCCACCAGTACCGCATAAATCTATGGGGTTATAAGCTGATAAATCAACGGCTAAACACAACTCTAACAAAGCATCTCTAAAGCCTTCGAGTTCTTCAATGCTTACACTCCTCATCATATAAACCGTTAAAAAAGCCGCAATCTGACTCCTATTGTAATCGCCTTTAGCCATGTTCACCAAAATTTGCTTGGCATCTTCTTTGGCTAAAATATCGTGATTAATTAGTCTGTTTAAAGTATCTTTCATAAGCCCCTCCTAGCCTCCCCGAAGGGAGGAATTTTTTGCGTTTATTTATTTACTATTTTCTTCAAAGCTCGGAATCCCCTCCTAACCTCCCCAAAGGGGAGGGATTTATTGTATTTTTATTTACAGCATTTTATTTAGCTCCCCATTTGGGGGTTGGGGGGCTATTTACCCAATTCTCCAATATCTTCTTCCCATTTGGGGTTAAAACAGATTCTGGATGAAACTGAACGGCTGAAACATCATATTCTTTATGGCGTAGCGACATTATTTGTCCGTTTGCGTCAATAGAAGTAACTTCTAAAACCTCTGGTAAATCGGCAGGATTAACCACCCAGGAATGGTAACGGCCAACTTCAATTTCTTTAGGTAAACCATCAAATAAAACTTCATCTTTTATAATGTTTATTTTCGTCGCTATACCATGATGTACTTGTTTTAAATTTATCAATGAGCCTCCAAAAACTTCTGCGATAGCTTGTTGCCCCAAACAAACACCTAATATTTTCTTAGTAGGCGCGTACCTTTTAATAATCGCTTTTAACAAACCTGCTTCGTCAGGAATACCTGGTCCTGGAGAAAGTACTATAGTATCGAAAGCTTCTACTTCGTCAAGGGTCAGTTGATCGTTTCTTTTTACAACTACTTCACAATTTAAATCTTCTAAATAGTGGACTAAATTATACGTGAAACTGTCGTAATTATCGATGACTAAAATAGTAGCCGAAGCCCCCTCTAACTCATCCAAAGGGTTAGAACTCTTACTTTTTGTTATGATGTTTTTCATTTTAATTAAAATTCAATCATGGTTATTCTTCTTTGCGTAATCATATTAAATTCTCCCTTTGGATTTTCCCCTCCTAATCCCCCCAAAGGGGAGGAACTATTATCTGTTATTTTTTTGCGTAATCATATTATATTCCCCCTTTGGGGTTAGGGGGCTTTATATTGTTTCCGCTATTTCAAGGGCTTTTTTTAAAGCACCTAGTTTATTATATGTTTCTTGCAATTCGTCTTCTGCATTTGAGGCAGCTACGATACCAGCACCTGCTTGATAATGTAACTGATGATTTTTGCTTAAAAAGGTCCTAATCATAATGGCGTGGTTAAAATTGCCTTTAAAATCCATGAAACCAATGGCGCCACCATAGTAACCTCTACTAGTTTTTTCGTATTTTTCAATCAATTGCATCGCCTTATGTTTTGGAGCGCCGCTTAATGTTCCGGCAGGAAAAGTATCGGCAACTACTTTCATGGTCGGAATATTTTTTTTCTTTTGACCCACCACTTTTGACACTAAATGGATTACGTGTGAAAAGAATTGTACCTCGCGATAATTCACCACTTTTACCATTGTTCCATTGCGACTAAGATCATTCCGAGCTAGATCTACCAACATAACGTGTTCGCTATTTTCTTTATCGTCTTCGGATAATTCTTTAGCTAAAATAGCATCTTGTTCATCGTTTCCAGTGCGCTTGAAAGTGCCTGCAATTGGGTGTATTTCTGCTGCACCATCTTTAACGACAAGCTGTGCTTCTGGCGAACTACCAAATATTTTAAAATCACCATAATCAAAATAAAAAAGATAAGGAGAAGGATTTATAGAACGCAAAGCGCGATATACATTAAATTCATCGCCTCTAAAACTTTGAGAAAATCTACGGGACAATACTAACTGAAAAACATCACCCCTTTGACAATGTTTTTTAGCCAACTGAACATGAGCCTTAAATTCAATATCATCTAAATTTGAAACTACTTTTCCATCTAAATTAAAATTATAAGAAGCAAAGTTTTTTACATTTAGTAGCTGTTCTATGGCTGCTATATTGCTTTCCGTTTCGTAGCAGTTCGAAAAGATATAAGCTTCATTTTTAAAATGATTAATAGCTATGATATTCTTATACACCGCATAGTAAATATCAGGAATAGCGACCGAATTATCCTTTTTAGAAAGTTGTATATCTTCATAATAACGTACCGCATCATACGCCATATAACCGAACAACCCATTTTCTATAAATTTAAACCCGTTATCATCGGCTTCAAACCGTTGGCTAAATTTTTCTATAATGGCAACAACATCGGTATTTTTATCTATTTTAATTTCTTCAACATGGCCGTCTGGAAATTGTTGTGTAATAATTTCATTTTCTACCTTTATAGATGCTATAGGGTTACAGCAGATATAGGAAAAACTATTATCGTTGGTATGGTAATCACTGCCTTCTAATAAAATACTATTAGGAAAACGATCCCTAATTTTGAGGTACACACTAACAGGTGTAATGGTATCGGCTAGTATTTTTTTGAAATGTGTTTTTAGTTTGTATGTCATTTTAAAGCTATAAAATAAGTAAGGCTTGTCGTGATGACAAGCCTTATATAAATTAATACAATAGTGCTATGCTCACGGTTTATGTCGTAAGGTATTCCACCACCAAGTATTTACAGTTAAATTTTTCATTGAGTCCAAAGATAGAAATCATTTTTAAGAATACAAACATCATTTTATAAAAAAATTAACCTCATTAGCTAAAATAACAGCATAATGAGGTTTTGTGATTTTTTTGTTCTTTTCTTAGAATTCTAAATCAGCAACTAAATCAAATTCGTCATAAATTGCTTTATCTCCTAAATTATCAAAGAAGCTTCCAGAACCATATCTAACATCAAACTTAGTTCTATCTACTTTTAAATTGGCAGTAGCTTTGCTCCCATAAACTGATACATCAAAAGTTACAGGTGAAGTTTTACCTTTTATGGTTAAGTTTCCAGTAACTGAATAAGAATTTTTTCCTGTTGCCTTTACATTGGTGAAAACCAATTTGGAAGTTTCGTGTTTAGCCGTGCTGAAAAAATCGTCAGAATGTAAATGACCATCTAATTTTTCTTTTCCTTCACCTGCTTTTAAATCTGTAGTGTTGATTGTGGTCATGTCAACCACAAACTCACCTCCTGTTAATTGATCCTTATCAAATTCTAAATGACCTTCTTTAATGCTTATAGTCCCAAAGTGTGACCCTGTTACTTTATAGGCTTTCCAAGTTATCTTGCTTTCACTTGCTTTAACGGTTTTTTTTTCTCCATCAACAGGGGTTGTCGCAAAGGCAGTCGTGCCAAATACTAATGCAAATACAAAACTTAATGTGTTCTTCTTCATAATTGTGATTTTTTAAATTTGTTTGTTGTGTTTAAATGATGTGTATTAAAATTTGTCTAATAATTTATTCAATAAGTTTAATTCTTCTGAGTTGAATTTTTTTAATAAGCTATCTTCGGCATTTTTCATGACCCTGTCCATAGCTAATAAAACTTCTTGACCTTTATTTGTAATATTAATCTCGACCTTACGTCTGTTGCTCTCGCAAATTATTCTGTCAACAAAACCTTTGCTAATTAACTTGTCCACTAGTCTGGTGGTATTGCTCATTTTTGTAATCATCCTGTCATTTAAGGTACTTAAATTTGCAGGCTTCCCTCTTTGGCCTCTTAAAATACGCAATACATTAAATTGTTGTAAGGATACATCATAAGGTTTCAATTCTTGAGTAATTACTTCGTTAATCTTATTGTCAATCAAACTCAAATGAATAATTGTCCTTTGTTTTAGAGGAATTTCTTTTTCGGTTTTTATAGTTTCCTCTACATTCATGTTGCTACAATTATTGTATATACAAATGTATATTTATAATTTATGAGTTCATCAAATTTAGCTATTAAAAATTTGTTAAAATTTAATTATTCTGCAGCTCCTTCGAAACTAAATAGCCTGTATAAATAATATAAAACCCTAAAAGCAAGCCTGATTCCCAGCGGTCTAGCTTTCTTCTTTTTCCTGTAATCATGGCGATGATAAGAAATACAGTGCCACCAATCAGAATTAAAATATCTTGATTAAAATTTTGATTAAAAGCAATAGGTCTAATAAAGGCACTAATTGGCAATATTAAAAGGAGATTAAAAATGTTAGAACCAATAACGTTGCCGATAGCAATATCACTGTTCTTTTTGACTGCTGCAATTATAGAGGTTACAAGTTCTGGTAAAGATGTTCCAGCAGCAATGATAGTAAGGCCAATAATTTTTTGACTTACTCCCATTTCAGTCGCGACCAACACGGCATTATCGACAACTAATTTTCCGCCAATTAATAAGCCTAAAAGTCCGAGTAGAATTAAAGTCCAAATTTTTAAGTTCGATTTTTTTTCAGAATCAGTAGAGACGGAACTTTCCTCTACCTTCATTTTTTTAGAAACATAATACAAAAAGGCGAGAAAAGAGGCAAAAAGTATAGCGCCATCTACCCTCGATACTTGTAAATCTCCACCAATAAAAAAATTGTTTGCCAACAAAAGAAACACTAAAGTTATTGCTAATGAAATGGGGATTTCTCTCCAAGCTGTTGAAGATTGCACGGTTATAGGATAAACTAAACCTGCTATTCCTAGGATAATGAATAAATTAAAATTATTGCTTCCAATTATATTTCCTAAAACAATATCAGAATGGCCATTAAAAGAGGCAACGGAATTTACGATTAGTTCAGGCGCAGAGGTGCCAAAAGCTACAATAGTTAAACCTATCGCCAAATCTGAAATTTTATATTGTTTAGCCAGAGCAGAGGCTCCGTCAACCAACCAATTTGCACCAAAAATTAAAGCGGCAAAGCCAACCAAAATCAAAAGAAAAAAAAGTATCATATAGAAGGTTTAGCAGAAAAATTTTGGAGGTAAATTTACTACTGTTCTCGATATCTAAAATAGAAGAAAGACAAATTATTTGTTAAATATGCTAAATTTTTTTAAAAGGCTTCTTAAACCTTATTGAATATTTGATATCTTACTGATATTAAAATAAATAATGATGCAAAAAAAACATATTTTACATCTTTACCAACGAGCTGGTTTTGGTTTAACAGCATCTGAATTTAGCCGTTTAAAAGAAAAAGAAATTGATGTTGTGGATGCGTTGTTTGAGGCTTCTGTTTCGTCAGAAAAATTAAAGGTAAACACCTCAGAAATTGATGCTTTTTTAGCTAAGTATTCCAAAATTGAAGATGGAGTTAAAAAGGTGTATGCAGAACTTATTAAACAAAGTATTAAAAAAACCATTGATTTTAATAATATTTGGTTAGAAAGAATGGCTACGACTAGTGCTGTTTTTAGAGAACGTATTACCTTGTTTTGGGCGACGCATTTTGTAGTGCGTTCAAGAAACATTATCTTCTATCAGAATTTTAACAATACACTTCGAGAGCATTCTTTAGGGAATTTTAGAGATTTATTGTTAGCAATTTCAAAAGAAGCCGCAATGCTTGACTATTTAAACAACCAACAAAACAAAAAAGGAAGCCCCAATGAAAATTTTGCGAGGGAGTTAATGGAGCTTTTTACTTTAGGAGAAGGTAATTTATACGATGAGACTGATATTAAGGAATCAGCTAGAGCTTTTACAGGGTGGGGTCATAACTTTAAAGGTGATTTCGAAATGCGCAAAAGAATTCATGACGAAGGGCAAAAAACCTTTCTTGGTAAAACAGGTAATTTTGATGGGGAAGACGTAATAGATATTATATTATTACAACCCGAGTGCGCCCTTTTTATAGCAGCTAAGCTATATAAATGTTTTGTAAATGACACCGTTAATGAAGCACATGTTGCTGAAATGGCTAAGGTATTTTACAAAGATTACGATATTACAAAATTGATGAAATTTGTTTTTACGGCTGATTGGTTTTATGAGCAAGAAAATATCGGTTCAAAAATTAAATCTCCCACAGAGTTAATAGTAGGCATAAAAAAAATAGTGCCTTTTTCAATAAATATTCCCAGGCAGTTGGTGTATTTACAAAAATTACTAGGTCAAGTTTTAATTGAACCCGTAAACGTAGCAGGTTGGCCCGAAGGTAAAAATTGGATTGATGTAAATACGATGATGGTTAGGATGAAATTACCTTCAGTTTTATTAAAAAATGGCACTATTGCTTTTGATATCAGAGGAGAATTTGAAGATGATTTCGAGGAATTTAACAAAAAAAGTAACCTCAATAGAAAAATCGATGTGACTACAAACTGGAATCAATTTGACGAGGATATTGAGAAACTTTCTTACCAAGAGATTACAAATTTATTATTAAGATGCGCTTTAAATGAAGGCACGAAAACTTTTTTGAAAAGTCTTGAACAAACCGATAAACAAGAATATTGCATTCAATTAATGTCCTTGCCAGAATATCAACTCAGTTAAAAAAAAATAGATGAAACGTAGAGATTTTATAAAAAACAGTAGTCTGGCTAGCAGCGTTTTCTTGGTGCCCAATTTTTTAAAGGCTTTTGAAACAAAAGCCTCATTAGCCGTAAATAATAAAAAATTAATTATTATTCAATTATCGGGTGGTAACGATGGCTTAAATACCTTAGTGCAATATAAAAATGATTTGTACTACAAAAACAGGGCTGCTATTGCCCAACAGCAATCTAATTTATTGGGAATAAATGATGAACTCGGTTTCCATGAAAGTCTCAAAGGGTTTAAAGCATTGTATGATGATGGTTTGGTTAGTGTAATCAATGATGTGGGGTATCCCAACCCTAGTCGGTCTCATTTTAGAGCTACAGATATTTGGCAAACGGCAAGTGCTTCTAACGAATATTTAAAAACGGGATGGGTTGGGCGTTATTTGGAGCAAGAAGCTAAAAAATCAATAGCAGCCATTGAAGTAGATGATACTTTATCTTTGTTGATGAAAGGAGAAACAATTAATGGGATCGCCACTAAAGACGCGAAACTATTTTATAAATCTACTCAGGACCCTTATTTTGGGCAAATTTTAAATAATTATACGGATACACATTTAAGTGAGCATAATTTAGGGTATTTGTATAAAACTGTAATTGAAGCAAAATCATCGGCAAAATATATTTTTGAGAAAACAAAAGTGTACCATTCAAAATTGGAGTATCCAAAAAACACCTTCGGTAATCAATTAAAAACAATTTCAGAATTTATCAATTCAGGATTAGAAACACAATTGTATTATGCTAGTTTGGGAGGGTTTGATACCCACGCAAATCAGTTAAATTCCCAAAAAAGACTTTTAGATGTGTTTTCAACAGGCATAAGTACATTTATTAACGATCTTAAAAAAACAGGAGCGCTAAAAGAAACAGTGGTGCTAGTTTTCTCAGAATTCGGCAGGCGTTTAAACGAAAATACAGCAAAAGGTACTGATCATGGTGCTGCTAATCTTGTTTTTTTAATAGGAGATCAATTAAAAACAAAAGGAATCTATAACAAACCTGCTAATTTGGTAGATTTAGATGAAAATGGAGACATCAAGTACAAAGTAGATTTTCGAGATATTTATGCGTCGTTGCTAAAAGAATGGTTAGTCACGGAGCCTTCAAAAATTCTAAACGGAAAATATAAAACACTTGATTTAGTATAAGGATTCTGAAAATAATGCACTATTTTTGAAGCTATAAAATAATAAAAATGGCAGATTTATCGCAGAAAGAGTGGACAGAACAACTAGAGAATAGTACTAATGCGTTTCTTTTAGATGTAAGAACACCAGAAGAAGTGGCAGATGGGTATATCCCAAATGCAACAAATATTGATATACATTTAGGACAAGGTTTTTTAGATGAAATTGAAAAATTAGATAAGTCTAAAACTTATTTTGTGTACTGTCGATCAGGAGCGCGTAGCGGACAGGCTTGTGCTATTATGAATAGCGTTGGCTTTGAAAATGCCTATAATTTATTAGGTGGCTTTATGAATTGGGAAGGCGATGTTGCTGAGTAAAAAAGTTTATCAGTTTATTGGGTTATTTTTTTTGAGCAGAAAATAGAAACCTAAAAGAAAGTTCTTTTTTTTAATTTTACTCATAAACTCAAAATAAGTCAAGTTCAAAAAAATAAACTTTAAACCTAAAGCCCAGCAACCCAAAACCGCCATGCGAGAAGATTTTCTACATTTTATTTGGAAATACAAAAAACTTCAGGCTTCGCCATTGTTATCTTCTCAGAATGAAACTATTGAAATTGTTTCAATTGGAACTCACAATCAGCTTTCTGGACCGGATTTTTTTAATTCACAAATAAAAATAAACCAACAACTTTGGGCTGGAAATGTAGAAATTCATATTAAATCATCAGATTGGTATGCGCACGGGCATGAAACAGATGTTAATTACAATAATGTAATTTTACACGTGGTTTGGGAAGACGATGTAGCGATATTTAGAAGCAATAATACTCAAATTCCTACCCTAGAACTCAAAAATTATGTATCGCCAAAAGTACTCGAAGCCTATCAACTGCTTTTTGACAAGCGTAAAAGCAGATTTATCAATTGCGAAAATCAACTTTCGGCAGTAGATGATTTTGTATTTAAAAATTGGTTAGAAAGATTGTTTTTTGAAAGACTTGAACAAAAATCGGACCTAGTTGCTGAACTTTTACAGAAATATCACAATGATTGGGAGCAGGTATTATTTTCGTTACTTTTAAAAAACTTCGGGTTAAAAATAAATGGTGATTCTTTTGAAAGTTTAGGTGCTAATTTGCCTTTTTCTGTTGTTAGAAAAATAGGTGATAATGTTGCACAAATTGAAGCTGCTTTTTTTGGTTTGGCTGGCTTTTTAGAGGGTAATGACATTGCGGACGGCTATTATATCAATTTAAAAAAGGAATACGAATATTTAGAACATAAATTAAAACTAAACAAAAAGGGAGTTCAAAAACCGAATTTTTTCAAGTTGCGACCATCAAATTTTCCGACCATACGTTTATCGCAATTGGCGAATTTATACTCAAAAAATCAAAATCTATTTAGTAAAATTTTAGAAGTGGATACTTTAGAAGCCATTTATGACCTCTTTAGTACACAAGCAAGTACGTATTGGGACACACATTTTACTTTCGGAAAGGAATCAAAAAAAAGCAATAAAAAGCTCACAAAAAAATTCATCGAACTTTTACTTATAAACACCATACTACCCATACAATTTTATTATGCAAAAAGCACCAGTAAACCTGTAGATAATAAAATAATCGGGATGGTATCAAAAATTAAAAAAGAACAAAATAACATTATCGATAATTACTTGTCTTTAGGAGTTAAAATCAATAATGCGGTGGAAAGTCAGGCTATTTTACAACTTTATAATAAGTATTGTTCTAAAAATAATTGTTTACAATGTGCGGTTGGCAATCATTTATTAAAAGGAAATGCCTAATTTTAACCTATGAATATTTTCTATCAAATATTATATTTTTTTCAAAAAAGAGGATTTGAGGTTTGTGGTCGAATTGCCGAACGAATGGGAATTAGAGCAAGAGTGGTAAGAACCTCGTTTATTTATCTCGCTTTTGTGACCTTAGGCTTTGGTTTTGCACTCTATTTATTTGTTGCTTTCTGGTTAAAAATTAAAGATTTAGTACATACCAAAAGAACTTCGGTATTCGATTTGTAAAAATGATAAAACTCTTTAGATCTAAATTATATCTTGCTTTTTTTTTGATGATATCCGTTTTGCTATTCGGTGTTTTTGGGTACAGAATAATTTCTAATTACGATTGGGTTGATGCTATTTACATGACCATAATTACAGTTACAACCGTTGGTTTTTCAGAAGTTAGACCTTTAGATACTCCATCAAAAATTTTTACAGTATTTTTAATTATATCTAGTGTTTTTATTTTTGCTTTTGCCATATCGGTTATAACAGAATACATATTAAGTAGAAATTCATTGCAGTTATTAAAAAAGAAAAAAGTGAAGAGTAAAATAAGTAGTTTAAAAAGTCATGTAATTATTTGTGGCTTCGGGCGTAATGGAATTCAAGCTTCTGAACGTTTAAAGGCCTATAAAAAACCTTTTGTAGTCATTGAAAAAGATAAAGAAGTTATTGAAAGATTTGAGTCTGACGGGTTGTTTATTGAAGGTGACGCCAACGACGATGAAATATTAATGGATGCTGGCATAGAAAACGCCCAATATTTAATAACTGCTTTACCAGATGACGCTGCCAATTTATTTGTGGTTTTGTCGGCAAGGCAATTAAATAAAAATTTATTTATTATAAGTCGTGCGTCGCAAATAACTTCTCAAAAAAAATTACTTTTAGCGGGTGCAGATAAAGTCATTATGCCCGATAAAATTGGGGGTGATCACATGGCATCACTTGTAGTTATGCCAGATTTAATTACTTTTATGGATAAATTATCTATGGAGGGCGAACATACAACAAACTTAGAAGAGGTAGCAATAGAAGATTTTGCGGATCAAGTAGATTGTAATTCTTTACGTGATTTAGATTTACGAAACAAAACGGGATGCACTATTATTGGGTACATTGCACCCGACGGAAACTATATTATTAATCCAGAGGCCGATTTACAGTTGCAGGCCAAGAGCAAACTTATTGTTCTCGGAAGGCCTGAACAAATCCAAAAATTGAATGAAATGTTTCACAGGGATTAAGTGTCTTTTATAAATAAAATTTGATACCACTATTTTTTTTTAGATATTGCTTAACAATTAACCAAAAGAACTTTACTAATCTTATTATGAAGAAATTTATTTACTTCTTATTATTACCGTTGTTTGTTTCCTTTTCAGCTTTTTCTCAAGAACTTGATGTGCAGGGAAAAATATTTAACCCTTCAAAAACTATTAACGATGGTGTAATAGATTTAGAGGTAACAGGCGGTATTGAGCCCTACACTTTTAAATGGACTAATGAAAACACAGCGCTAACATCAAAGCGTGCAATTAATTTAGTGGAAGGAGTGCCCTATACAGTAGTTGTTACTGATGCTACTGGTCAAAGTGTAACCAAATCATTTAAAGTAAAAGCAGAAGCTATTACTGAAATTTTTAATGGTTTTATGACGCCAGCGGTTAGTGCTTTAGGCTCTGTTTTATTTTGGGATCCTTTTGCTGCCATTGGTATTTATGATCCTGTTGTTTACGCAGATGTAAAAAGAGTAGGTGTGCCTAATTGGTCGCCCGATATGAACGATAAATTTCTGCTTACCAAATGGTTAAAAGCAGAAGGCTCTAAAGTTAAAAAAGGAGAAGAAATTGCCATTATTACAAATAATCAAAATGAAGACATTAAGATTAATGCACTAGCAAGTGGTGTTTTAAAACACTTGACTGAGGAAGGCAAAGTCGTTTATAATTCAGAAAACAAAAAGCATATTATTCAGCAAGGGGCTCATTTTTTAGCTGAAATTAAATATGATAATCCTGAAATAGTGAGGCATGCAAATGGTGATCCTGTAACTAAACCTATTCCGTTTATTGTAATTTGGTTGGTTTTAGGAGCTACCTTTTTCACTATCAGGATGGGTTTTATTAATATCAGAGGTTTCGGTCATGCTATTGATTTAGCCAAGGGTAAATATGATGATCCTAATGCACCTGGGCAAGTTACACATTTTCAAGCCTTAGCCACCGCTGTTTCTGGTACGGTAGGTCTTGGTAATATTGCAGGGGTTGCAGTTGCAGTTTCTTTAGGCGGAGCAGGAGCTACTTTTTGGATGGTTGTTTGTGGATTTTTAGGAATGTCATCAAAATTCGTCGAATGTACACTGGGGGTAAAATACAGAGATATATTGCCCGATGGTCGCGTTTTTGGTGGGCCAATGAATTATCTGCGCTACGGTCTAGAAAAAAGAAATATGAAAGGTTTTGGTAAAGTGCTAGCTGGGTTATTTGCTGTTTTAGCCGTTGGAGCATCTTTTGGAGGCGGTAATATGTTTCAAGCTAACCAGTCTTTTGAGCAATTAGCAGGGCAATTTCCGGTATTAGTGGGCAATGGTTTTTGGTTTGGGATAGTAACGGCCATCTTAGTAGGTGTCGTTATCATTGGAGGTATCAGTAGTATTGCCAAAGTAACGGGGAAAGTAGTACCAATTATGGCTTCTATCTATATTTTAGCTTCCTTAGTAGTTATTATCATGAATATTGAAAATATTGGCCCTGCGTTTTCGGCAATATGGAATGGTGCTTTTAGTCCGTCTGCCTTAAAAGGTGGGATTATTGGGGTATTGATTATTGGTTTTCAAAGAGCAGCATTTTCAAACGAGGCGGGAGTAGGCTCGGCGGCCATTGCGCATAGCACGGCAAAAACTAACAATCCGCCTTCGGAAGGTTTTGTGGCACTTTTAGAGCCTTTCATTGATACGGTTGTGGTTTGTACCTTAACTGCTCTTGTATTAATATTTACAGGAATGCACGAAGTAGAAGGAATGGCAGGAGCGCAATTAACCTCCGATGCTTTTGGAAGTCAAATTTCTTGGTTTCCTTATGTTTTAGCTTTAGCAGTTTTCTTATTTGCATTTTCTACCATGATTTCATGGTCATACTATGGTATGAGAGCTTGGACATACTTATT
>JBGSQM010000173.1:0-6728 GCA_041738035.1 Cellulophaga sp. | reverse complement strand
AATCGGAAACCCCGAGGCAAAGCCATCGGGAAATTATTTAGATTAAAATGCGTTCCCCAATTTCAGTGCTTTTAAATAATAGACCTATTATCTAAACATTTAATAACACCTTCTTTTATAGGCTTTTATCCACTACAAATTTAGACATCAATCAAGGCTTTAAATTGTACTTTGTGTAAATGTACCTTATTTTTGAATCTCCCATAAAATGGAAATCAGAAGCTTTAGCTTTATTTTCAAGACCTTTTGTTACTGATGCAGTTTTTTTGGAATGAGGCATTTGGACAAAAACTGACTACTGGCGTTTTCTGCGAAATGTAAGATAATATGTTTTGTGGACTTTATTGCGCCACCATAGTTCCAATTCTAAGTTAAAAGTGTTCAATACTTTATTTTCTGTTTTCTATGAGAAATTTTGCCGTAACAATTTCATTTAAAACTGACCTCAAAAAGAAAAATTTATATTTTAAAAGCGCTCTAATAATACAATCTAAAGTCTAGCAATTTACAGAGATTATAATGCTTTTGAAACATCATTTCTACCACTTCTTTAAGATCATCATTCTCCTGGTATAAATTAAAAAAAACACGGTCAATTGTACTTGTGCTAGAAATTTCGCTATGGTTATTTCCGTAGCCCGAAATAGCGCGGGCGCCGGTAACATCTAGAAAATATTGCGACTCCTCATCCGTTAGTTCCAAGATTTTTTCGTTCGCAAAATGTATTACTTTCCCTTTCATTTTACCTTCAAAAAGTTCAGCTATCTCTTCAATACCGTAATAATAATCATTCAACAAGATATTATTTGGTTCTCCTGGCATCACCAGATAAATAATTTCGTAATCTTTAAAGTTATGATCATCATAGAGTAAACTACTTAAGCTCTCTTCTAATCCCTCTATGGTATCACAAGCTTTGTAAATACTGGCAATATTTTGGTTTAAGGCCATGTCTTCCAAGATTTTCATAACTTCAGTAGTGTGGGCACTATCTATATCTGGAATGGCTTCAAGACAGAAAATAAATTTTTCTTCCTCCATAAAAGTCTGCTTTCTATTTATTTGCAATTAACAAAATTCTACTTTTAGATTTTCTTGAACAAAACAATTATTAAAATATTAAGAAGATGGTATTGACATTTGTTCTTTTAATTTATCCCACTAGTAGTTTTAAGATTTTGTAAATGCCGAACTTAAATAACAACAGAACTCTCACTGATATTAAGCTCAATTTTTAGAGCAGCAGTACATAGATATTGGAAATCCTTAAAATCTGAAATATCATGGGGTGCCTAGTTAATTTATATTTTTTTCTTAGTAGGAAAATCAGATAATCTTAATACCCAAGTAAAATTAAAAAAAGAAATAAAACGACCGTCGCTATCAATTATTTTAGATACTATTCTCAATATAATCAAGATCAAAAACAAATTGAAAAAGTCTTCCAAGTCTTCATAAAATCTTGCTTTAAGTAAATTTTCAATTGCATATTTTACCCAAAGGTTTTACACGATTGCCTCATTACGGCATTTTAAGCAGCAGTTGAAAAAAGAGGATTTGCCGCTGTTGCAATTGCAATTATCAAATAAAGTAAAAACTATTATTTTTGCAATAGTCACTTCTTTAAGTAAGTTCATTATCAAATAATTCTAAACCACCATTTCGATTTAAATATACTCTTTTTATTGATGAATGTTTTTTCAAAAATTCGATAATATTATTTCTTCTGAAATCATTAAAAGAATTTTCAAATATGATGTGTTTAAAATCAAAATATTGTATTAAAGTGCTTTTTATTGTCCTATTATGCATTTGGTATTGAGAAAATTAAATCAGTTATTGCGACTTTATTAACAGAGCAGAATCTTTTCCAATCTAAATGATTATAAACTTTTATTCTGCAATCTATTTAAGGTTCCTTGAACTTATATAATTTAAAGTATTATCTAGTGTAATATATTTTAGGTGCAAGTATTATTTGATGATAGAATAATTTTAATTATTGGGACTGAAAAAGATTTTTAAATCCTTCCATTACCTCGACTAACTTTTGCTTTTCCTTAAAACCTGGATATTCTTCACTACTGAACATATTTGGTAAAAAACTAATATATTCTAAGTTATTTGTCCCCTTGTATACTCCCAGATGATAAGTTTTACCTCCAGATATTACTTGTTTTAAGTTATTAGCTTTTTCTCCTATAACCTCTAGTTGAGCTTGATCAATCTTAAATTTACCTTCATCAACACATTTATACAAAAACTGCCAATACTTAGAATATTCGTCTTTCTTGACGCGTTTCCTCTTTTTCTTCCGAATTGACTTATTATTGGCTTGCCAAAATACTTCATAATGCTGCACTTTACCATTGTTTGAATAAATGATGTAGTCAGATTCAAGCATTATAAGGGGAGGTCTTGAATAGCCCAAGTGAACTATCAGAGAGGTGGTATCTTTTAAGGCGACTGATTCCAAATACTTTTTTTCTTGTTTTGCCTTGTTTTTAAAAGGAATATAAGGAATTTCGTAATCTTGTGTAAACCCGAAAAAGGGTAAAAAAATAAAAACAATGTATAGAATTTTCAACATGATAAATAATTAAGAATTATAACAGTCATTCTTTAATTTTCCCTTTTAGCTTTAAATTTGAAACATTTTATACAGAACTGTTTACAAGTATGTTGCCTTATTTCAGGACGGGTCAATACTCTGAGTAACGTTTTCGTTTAACTTAATTAGTTGCCCAGTTAAAGCGCCCAATTTAATAAATAAAAACTAAATAAAAAGTCCGAATGGACTTTCGGAAGTAGACTATAACTAGCAATAAATTATATCTGGTGTTAACATTAAGCTTTTTTAATTTAAGTTTCTATATTCCAGTGGTGTGTTACCTGTCTTTTGTTTAAACAGTTTATTAAAATATTGTGGATATTCAAAGCCTAAACTATAAGCTATTTCATTGATGTTTTTTTCTGTATTTATCAAATAATTCTTTGCTTCTTGAATTAGGTAAAAATGAATATGTTCTTGAGCATTTTTGCCCGTTTCCTTTTTTAATAGGTCGCTCAAATAACTTGGCGATAAATTTACATTGTCAGCTAAAAACTTAACGGTTGGCAATCCTTGTTCTTTTACTTTAGTTTCTGCAAAGTAACTATTTAAAACATTTTCTATTTGAGCAATTATTGATTTGTTTGCTTGGCTTCTTGTAATCATTTGTCTACCATAAAACCTTGAACAATAATTCAACAATAATTCAATGGTAGAGACAATAATGTGTTGGCTATGTACATCAATATTCTCTAGAAGTTCGGACTGAATTTTTTGAACACATTCAAATAAAATATTTTTTTCTTTGTCTGAAAGATGAAGTGCTTCTGATACCTCATAATTAAAAAAGCTGTAGCCTTTTAATTTGTCATTTAATGAAGTGGCTCTAATTAAGTCGGGGTGAAAAAACAAACCCCAACCCATCATATTCTCTTTGTGTTCAATTTCATTATCAATTTCAATAGTTTGGTTGGGTGCAATACATATTAAATTACCATCCTGAAAATCTATTGCTTTTCTGCCATATTTGATATTGTTTTTGCAATAGTTTTTAAACATAATCGAATAAAAGTCAGTTGTGATTTTAGAATATTCCTCAACATGTTCACTTACTTTACTAAAATCTAAAACGGCTACTAACGGATGATGACTATTGCCTAAATTGAATAATTTATATAAGTCTGCAACGCTATGAAGATTGATTATCTCTTTCATTTTTTCTCAACTAATTCTTTTAAATGTTCAATATAAAAGTGACCACGTTTTTCGGCAAAAAAATCTAAAGATAATAAAACTGCACATTGCATAAAAAGTCCCAAACCAAAACCTTTCCAAAATCCGTAATTTGATATAGCATACATTAAAATGATGCCTAAAAAAATCATTGAAATTTCAAAATAGCGATAGTAAACAAAGTTTTTTAACACTTTTTCCATTCTTGGAATTTCTTCGGATTGAATTTTATGGGGTTCGTTCTTTAGGATGGTTTCAACTCTTGCATTGTCAATTGGGCTTCTCGTATAGATTGTTGCCCCAATAACTATTTGAATGATTGAAAAAAACACTAAGGGAATGGCTAAACCTTTCCAAAAACTTTCTTTTATAAAAAAGAAAAAATAGACCGATAAAATGATCGCTAAAACACCGAAACCCATAAATAATAGGCTTTCGGCTTTTTCGGCATTGAAATATTTTACAATTGGATTCATAGTTGTATTATTTTAAAGTCCGAATTGTGATTTGATACCGCCAATAAATGTAGCATCATCATATTGTTGACGGTTTGCCATAAGCAGTTTAGCATCTTCTCCAGCGGTATATCTTAATTGATTTTTTCCATCTGTTGCCGCTTCAAAGATTACTGCTGCCACCACACTTGCCGGTGAAGCATTTTCAGCCATTACAGGCATTGCAGTCATTAATGCACCAACAATATTTTGATATTCAGCCATATTTTCATCATTACTAAAATCAAAAGACCTGCCAGAAAAATCGGTTGCAATCATACCTGGTTCAACAATTTTTACTTGTCCACCAAATTGTTCTACTTCATAGTTGAGCGATTCAGAAATACCCTCAACTGCAAATTTTGTTCCGTGGTATAATGAACCCAAAGGAAAAGACATCTTGCCTCCAATGGACGAAATATTGATAATAATCCCTTTTTTGTGTTGTCTAAAATGAGGTAAAACGGTCTTGGTAACATCTAAAAGTCCAATAACATTGGTATTAAATTGTCTTAAAATTTGGTCTCGACTAAATGCCTCCAATGGTCCATAGGCACCATAACCAGCATTATTAAGCAATACGTCAATGTTGCCAAATTTTTGAAGCCCTTCTTTAAATGCATTTTGAATAGAATCTACATCTAAAACATCAAGTTTGGCAACCATAACATTATCTAATTGGTTTAATTCCTTTTCCTTATCAGGGTTTCTCATGGTAGCAATTACATTCCAGCCCTTAGATTGAAATAACTTTGAAGTTTACTTTCCAATGCCACTGCTTGCACCTGTAATTAATATTGTCTTATTCATTTTTTTGAATTTAAAATTATTAAAGTGCAAAGTTGTTTCTTTGTATCGGTTGTTGGATAATACAAATTCAGGATGTTTGTATTCTTTTTACGGATTATTATCAGCTGTTCATTAAGGGACATTTAACATCCTGTACTATCAAGAGAGAAGTCAGATTTATAAATACCCAGTAATTAAAAATATGATTAGACGAACACATATGACCCGTCCTAAAATAATATGACAAAAAAAATCAAAAAAGCACTTACAATAGTATTTATTACAGCAAGCATATCTTCTTTGTGGTTGGTACCATGGATTTTGGTAAAGGCTTGGTTGTTACCACTACCTCACACGGTTCAAGAGCAAGTCGATGAAGCAATTGGATATGGGTTTGATGGAATGATTGTTTATGTGGATGAAGCAGGAAAACCGGCATCGTTTTATACAGGTGGTTGGAAAGACCGAGAAAACAAAATACCTGCCGACCCGAAATCATTATTCAAAATAGGAAGTATTAGCAAATTATACGATGCTGTGGCTATTACCAAATTAGCAAAAGCAAAACGTTTGTCCTTAGATGACACGCTCGCTGATTACTTTCCAGAACTCGTAGGGCGAATTGAAAATGCGGAAAAAATCACCTTGAAAATGATGGCGCAACATCGAAGTGGTATTCCCAACTTTACAGATAATCCCGCTTATTGGGAAGATGAACAAAAAAATAGTAAAAATGCCCTTGAATTTGCCCTTTATTTACCAGCTAGTTTTAAACCAGACCAAGGGTATGAATATTCAAATACAAATTATTTATTGCTTTCAAGAATTATTGAAAAAGTGGTGGGTTATAGCAGTTTTCAATATTACAAGGAGAAAATTTTAATCCCACTTGGGCTGAAACATACTTTCGGTTCGCTTAGTGAAGTGAACATAGATGATGTCATGAGTGGCTACTATGTTGGAGTTAAAGAAGATTTTAAGACCAATGAAAACGGAATGTTAGCTACTGCAGAAGATGTTGGTATATTCTTGCGTGCATTAAACGACGGTTCAGTATTTGATGAAGGGGAGCAGGAAATCTATCCCTACGTCTATGACCATGGAGGTCTACTTCCAGGTTATCAAAGTCTTGCAGAATACCATAAAGACATCAATACTGTTGTCGTTCAATTTATAAATACTACTGATTTAGAAGGATATGAATATAACTTATCGGAAATTATAATTAACCGCATCACAAAAATACTGAAAAGAAAAAAAGCTCGGAACAAATGTAAATAGAACATGGCTAATATAGGCTTCACTAGAGGTTTGTGTTTATTTACTAAGACCATCAAATTTTTGTCCCTACCATTCGGGTTTAACTACTAAACACAAAATTTTAACAATTCGGTCAACGCTTGTAATAAACTTCTAATGTTATCCGATTTATTGACTTTTTTAACAGGATTGTTTGAATTCTTTTGAAACGCATAAAACCACAAAAACCTGTAAATCATATGATTAACAGGTTTTTGATTTAGATTGATACTACAATTTGTCGGGATGACAGGATTTGAACCTGCGACCACACGACCCCCAGCCGTGTACGCTACCGGACTGCGCTACATCCCGAAATTATATTACAAACAAAAGTTGCAAACTTTTAATAGTTTCTCAAA
>JBGSQM010000126.1:0-3008 GCA_041738035.1 Cellulophaga sp. | reverse complement strand
AATTTGTAGTGGATAAAAGCCTATAAAAGAAGGTGTTATTAAATGTTTAGATAATAGGTCTATTATTTAAAAGCACTGAAATTGGGGAACGCATTTTAATCTAAATAATTTCCCGATGGCTTTGCCTCGGGGTTTCCGATTCACCTTTCCTTGGGAGAGGTCGGAACTGCATTTTCGCAATTCTGGGTGAAACAAAATATAATCTCGCACGTGCGGGACGGTTTTTGGTCCCTTTGGCCAAAATGAAACTGGCGAAATACCACTATGGCTTGCCTCGGGGATAGTCGGTTTCAAGTAATTTTTTATTTAAAATGAAAGAATTTGTTCAAGTATTTATAGAAGGGATGACGGGGTAATTTGATTTCTGTTACTTTCAGGCTATGCAAAGCTCCTTTTTTATGGGTCTCCATTAGGGTTAGAGCTATACTTTAGTTTATTTATCTATTATTGCGAATTCTTAAGTCTTAAAATATGCTTTTAATAAAAGTTGTGGTAATAAAAAAAGTGGAGTTTAGTGCCTAGTTTTAATTTTTACTGGTGTTCTACCTAGGGTGTAGAAATATAGTAGTTTTTATTAAATAAAAAGAAGCCTACTCCAATTTTATATGAAGAGGCTTCTAAACCATTGCGTTTAAAAATATTCAGGGCAGATGGGTTAAACCAGAGCCAGAACCTTTAGGATTTTCAAACGACCAGTTGCTCCAAAGATTATTGGTTTGGATTGATCAACATGGGTGTTTTACCATCGGTTATAATGATTCTGGTATTCGCCGAGGTTGACAACTTATTAAAAGTTTCAATACTTTTAATTTCAATAATTGCAGGCGTAAGTCCTGTTGCTAAAATTATTTGAGCGTCGCGTTCTCCTTCTGCATTAATAATATTTCTTTCTGCCTCCAATTTGGCTTGCTGTAGCACAAATTCCATACGCATAGCATCTTGTTCTGCTTGTAGTTTTGCTTCTATAGAACTCGCTAAACCTCTTGGAAGTCTAATGCTTTTCATTAAAACTGCAATAAGCTCAATACCTTCAGCTTGTTTTAAAAGGTTTTGTTCCATTTTAGCTTTAATTTCTTCCTCTATGTCCGCCCGCATTCCAGAGTGCATATCTTTAGCATAAAATTCAGAGCAAACATCAGAAGAAGCCGATCTAAATACGCTAGTTATAATATCTTCATATTGTTGTCCTATATTCTCCAAAACAGTTGGAATTTTATCCTGCTCCAATCTGTACAAAATAGATATCTCCGAGTCAACATTTAAACCCTCCTTGCTGGGTAAACTTAAAACTAACTTTATGTTGTTAGTTTGTGTAGATTCTTTTACAATTCTACTGATAAATGGATTAAAAAACACCGTTCCTTCGGTGTGCACTTCATCTGAAAATTTACCTAAAGTCTGTTTTACTCCGGCCTCTCCTGGTCTAATTACGGCGCAACTAGAAAATAGGAGCAAAATTGCTGTTAAAATTAAAAAAATATTTCTCATGATATGTTTGTTTATATTTTATAACTCTTTTTTTATTTTTTTTAACCATCCTAAGCCTTACATAGTTTAAACATTTACAAAATTTAAATAAATTTAAAAATGCTTTAGTAATAGGTATGCTCTGGCTAGTAATTATTTTCAATCGCCCCTTATTTTTTTTGGATTACTTGGCTATTATTTATCAGCATGGGTGTTTGCCCGTCAGTAATGATAAGCTTGCTATTTTGTGATTCTGCGAGATTATTATATGCCTCTAAGCTTCTAATTTTAATAATTTCGGGGGTTAAGCCAGTGGCTAAAATTAATTGCGCATCCCTTTGACCTTCTGCGATAATGATCTTTTCTTGCGCTTCTAATTTGGCTTGCTGAATAACGAATACCAACCGCATTGCATCTTGCTCTGCCTCTAATCTTTGTTCTATGGATGTAGATAATCCCATTGGGAGCCTTATGCGCTTCATTAATACCGAGATAAGCTCTATGCCTTCGGCTTGCTTAAGAAGGTTTTCGTTCATCTTAACTTTTATTTCCTGTTCAATGGCTGCTCGCATTCCAGAGTGCATATCTTTGGCTAAAAACTTAGCGCAAACATCCGAAGAAGCAGACCTAAAAACACTAGTAATAATATCTTCATACCCTTGGCCTAAATTTCTTAAAACTGAAGGAATTTTATTCTGTTCCAAGCGATATAAAATTGAAATTTCTGCATCAACACTTAAACCTTCCTTGCTAGGTAAAGTCATTACTAAGTTTACATTATTGGTTTGCGTTGACTCTTTTAAAACTCTACTTATCAATGGGTTATACACCATTGTGCCTTGCGTTACTACATTGTCTGAAAATTTTCCCAAAGTTTGCTTTATACCCGCCTCTCCAGGTCTTATTACAGCACAGTTCGTGAACAGCAGGATGATACCAGTTAAAAGAAAAAAATTATTTTTCATAGCTATTTTATTTTAGTTTAAAAGTTAGTTTTTTTGATTTATTTTAAGAAGGACTAATAAATAAAAGGGAGTATTCATGGAATAAATTCGAAACAAACGTTTATTCTTCAAAATAGAGTTACTTATGGTTTTATGCGTTTAAACATTATTTTTTAACATCAGTAGTTTTGCCAAGTAACTTACTATTTATCTAAATTTTTAATAAGTTTTAGAATGGTTTACGTCATCTATTTCAAAAATAATGGCCTATCAGCTTTCTTTCAATTGTCTATTTACCTCTTACTTTGTAGTCATTTTAAAATTTCAAGGAACTTCTTTTTTTAAAGTTATAAAATATGTTGTTCATATTATAATTTATAATTATTATATAATGTATAAATATAATTTATATTAAAACCAATTTAGTGCTTTGGCTTCTTACGACACAAAAAGTAGATTTTATCTTGTTTTTAGAAATAAAACATCTTGTTAAAAGTGTGGTACAATACTAGAATTCCGATTTCAATTTTGTTTTTTTTTAACTTTTAAGATTGAGCATGAAAAAACATATCGTATTTTTTTTAAGTCTAAAAACGC
>JBGSQM010000082.1:0-1623 GCA_041738035.1 Cellulophaga sp. | reverse complement strand
GTGCATCCTCAAAATGAAGATTATTACGGGAATGTAAGTGCTATTGGGCCGCGTGGCGTGTATGATGAAGCCAAACGCTTCATGGAGTCGTTAACCATGGCGTACCATCGCTATCACGGCGTTGATACGCGAATTATTAGAATTTTTAATACCTACGGCTCACGAATGCGCTTAAACGATGGTCGCGTAGTGCCTGCTTTTATGGGTCAGGCACTAAGAGGTGAAGATTTAACCGTTTTTGGCGATGGGTCGCAAACCCGCTCTTTCTGTTATATCGACGACCAAGTGGAAGGTATTTATCGCTTGCTAATGAGTGATTATTCTGATCCTATTAACATCGGAAACCCTGATGAAACTACTATTTTAGAATTTGCACAAGAGATTATAAAACTCACAGGGACAGATCAAAAAATCATTTTTAAACCTTTACCGCAAGATGATCCTACACAACGGCAACCTGATATTACCCGTGCGAAAGAAATTCTGGGCTGGGAACCTAAGGTGCATCGTTCAGCAGGACTGAAAATTGTGTACGACTATTTTAAATCTTTATCGCCTGAAGAACTTCAAAAAAAAGAACATAGAGATTTCACCTCAAAAAATTAACTCCCCTCTTCTTGTGCTGAGCGGAGTCGAAGCGTTGGAGGGGCTGGGGAGGACACAACACGAAATCAAAAAAAGGAACATAGAGATTTCTCTGGAAACGACAAGTAGATTCCTAATCATTAAATCCAGGTATTGTATTCCTTAAGATTCAGGAGTCAAGATTCAAGATAAAAAGGTCTAGCCTCTTAGTTATGAAATCTTTGTCATTGATTCCTTAGGGTATGGTATAGGCTAGTGTTAATTGCGCTCGAAGCTAAGTACAGCTACTAAACCTGGTTCAAAAGATCAATAAACAAAGGCAACCTAGCATTTTCATGGTTCATATTTTGAAGTTCGCTTTAATTTCAATAATCCATCTAAAGTAAACATTAAAGTTTACTTTTTTTATTCTATGTAAACATATATGTTGACTTTTTTATATATTTGTAATCATATTAGTTTACATTATTTACTTTTTGTAAACTTAAATATTTACAAAAAATGAGAAATAAACGAAAACTTTTAGTTGAGCAGTTGGATCAAAAACTACAACCATTCTATGAATCTAGAAAGGTCTTGGTCCCAGAACGAGGGTGGATAAATACAATTCGGACCACACTGAACATGACAATGGCCCAACTTGGTGCCAAATTAAATATAACAAGACAAGGTGTAAAAAAAATTGAGGAAAGCGAAGCTAATGGACGGATAAAACTCAATTCCTTAAAAGAAGTAGCCAAGGCATTGGACTTAAAATTAGTATATGCTCTGGTACCAAATAATGAGACCATTAACGATTTAATACAAATTAAAGCAGAAAAGCTGGCCCAAAAGATAGTATTGCGTACCAATCAAAATATGAAATTAGAAGACCAAGGAATAGGAGATGAAAAGATATGAGACCGTTGCATAAGTCCCTTGATTTTTATTTTTTAAATTTTAAGCTCTTTTTTTCTTTTTTTACGCTCTTTTTTTTCTTTTTGAGCAGTAAAATACTTCTTTTAAGACTCGATTTCTCTTAATTTTGAGAATTGGACG
>JBGSQM010000222.1:0-23690 GCA_041738035.1 Cellulophaga sp. | reverse complement strand
CATTTTCAATAGGTACAATGGTTTTTGTATTTACGGTTGGTGTACCTACTTTTCCTGCTAAAGAAATATCCGCACCATCGCGTGTAACTACCATCGCAATTTCTTTTTCTGGTGTCCACCCAAAACTTTGTCCGATTATTGGGCGAATACTTTCTAAGTTAATAGCCGTACCATCAATATTTTTAATAATATCGCCTCCTTTAACGCCCAAATCAGTTAAAAAACTATTCAATTCTATCCCCTCCCGAACAAAAATGGCATTATCCTTTTCGGCATCCACATCAATAAAAGGCATTTGCCCTTGTAAAAAATACCCACTTTGCTCTAATTTGGAGCCCATTTCTAGTCCTACTTTGGCTAAATAAGTTGTATAATCGATAGGTTGCTCTCCTATTACATGGGCGGTGAAAAATGCACCTACTTCTGGGTAAGTCATACTCACAATCTCGCCGAATAAGGCATCGTCTTTGAAGGGGTTGTCTTTTCCATATCTTTTTGTCAATTCTTTAAGTAACCATAAAACGCTTTTTTCTCCTTTACTTAAATCACGCAAGGTAATATCAAGAGCCATATTAATTAAGGTGCCCTTTTCATATACATTGGCATATTCTGCCTTATAGGGTTCTACAAGAACATTTTCGCTCATTACGGTAAAAGACATCGTATCATTATATCTTTTCGCATTATTTATCTTTTCCATGATGCGTTTGTAAAATTCAGCATCATCAATTAAACCTTGCTGGATCTGAAATAAATTGGCAAAATACTCTGTTGTACCTTCATACATCCAAAGGTGTTTCGACATTTTAGGATCATTAAAATCAAAATATTTAATCTCTTCGGAATGCACATTTAAAGGCGTTACAATATGAAAAAACTCGTGCGAAACCACATCTACCATCGCCTGCTCCAAACGCTCTTTATCCATTTGCTCTGGCAAAACAACTACCGTTGAAGTATGGTGCTCTAAGGCGCCAAAACCATTAGCATCATTTTCTAGGTTTGATAAATACAACAGAATATTGTACTCTTCAGTACTATCAACATCACCCAAAAATGCCTTTTGGGCGGTCATCATTTTCAACATTCGGTCTCTTAAATCGGCAGCCTTATATATTGCGTTTGGAGAATACACACTTAAATTTACAGTAATATCACTTACTTTAAAAGAAGCAATATCGGCCTTTGCGTATAAAATAGGATTATCGGTTACCTCAAAATAGCGACTTGCGTAAAAAACATCTTCCTTATCATTTGCTTCACTATTATTTATTTCCTTTAGAGAAGTTGTAGCCTTTAAGTTAGCTGGCTTTGTTATATAAAGCTCGTAACTTACTTCTTCTAGATTTTCAAAATACCCTACAAAACCGTGCAGGTTCAACATAAAATTTTCTCCCTTTAAAATATTGGTTCCAGCAGGGGAAAAAACGGGCTCGTCTTGTTCCGATTCAGAATCGTAGGTATCGTTTACAAAATAAGATATTCTATCTAAGTTTTTTCCGTTACTAATCTCCCAAGTATTTTCATCTGTTTTAGAAACCGAAAGCTCTGCTCCATTATAATCGAATGCTTTAAAACCTTCAATATATTGTCCATAATTATCAGTACTGTAGGTGCCAGGAACTGTTTTTGGAATAAAAAAGGAAACCATATCGGTATTAAAAGATCCTGGGTCAATGGCGACAAGTACTTTATCATCGTTAACATTCACTAAATCCATGGTTACTTTTATAGCAACTTTATCTGCACTTACGGTTTTTTTTGCAGCTCCACAACCACTTAACAATACTGCTATTGCTAAGAATAAACTTATTTTTCTCATTTTATTAAACTCTAATTATTTTTGATTTTTGTATGATTTTAAAAGCTAATTTTTCAATTTTATAACAAGATTATAAAAATTAAATAAGATGACCTTATCTTTTTTGAAAGAATTAGCATTGCAATTATTACTGTAAGCGCTTTTCTCATACATTTTTTTGATTATTTTTGCTAGCGTAAATAAACACAAACTATGCACTATAAAAGAATTCTTTTAAAACTAAGCGGCGAAGCCTTAATGGGTGAAAGACAATACGGAATAGACCCAGTAAGACTATCAGAATACGCTGATGAAATTAAACAAGTTGTTGATAAAGGAATTGAAGTTGCCATAGTTATTGGAGGTGGAAATATTTTTAGAGGACTAGCGGGGGCGAGTAATGGTATGGATCGCGTACAGGGAGATCACATGGGGATGTTGGCCACGGTCATTAATGGACTTGCTTTACAAAGTGCTTTAGAAGAAAAAGGCATCCAAACAAGACTACAATCGGCTATTCAAATTAACGAAGTTGCCGAACCTTTCATCAGAAGACGTGCTATGCGTCATTTAGAAAAAGGCCGGGTTGTTATTTTTGGCGGAGGAACCGGAAATCCTTACTTCACTACTGATTCTGCGGCAGTATTGCGTGCTATAGAAATTGAAGCCGATGTTATTTTAAAGGGAACAAGAGTAGATGGTATTTACACGTCGGATCCAGAAAAGGATAAAACAGCGACCAAATTTGATACCATTTCTTTTAAAGATGTCTTGACCAAAGGCTTAAAAGTAATGGATACTACTGCCTTTACGCTAAGTCAAGAAAACGCGTTACCTATTGTAGTTTTTGATATGAATAAAAAAGGCAATTTATTACGACTGGTTTCTGGAGAAAATATTGGAACGGTTGTTGACAATTAGGACTTTAAGTATTGAGTAGCATTTTTTAAATTAACAGATAATGAACGAGGAAATTACATTTATATTAGACAGTACTAAAGAGAATATGGATGGCTCTATAGAACATTTAATTAAAGCTTTTGCAAAAATCAGAGCAGGAAAAGCAAGCCCTATTATGCTTTCTAGTGTCATGGTCGATTATTATGGATCGTCAACGCCATTAGCTCAAGTAGCCAATGTAAGCACTCCAGATGCAAGAACACTAACCGTGCAGCCTTGGGAAAAAAAGATGCTTCAAGAAATAGAAAAAGCAATCCAAGCGGCTAACTTAGGTTTTAACCCAATGAATAATGGTGATTTTATCATCATCAGTGTTCCCCCTTTAACTGAAGAGCGCAGAAGAGAACTGGCCAAACAAGCAAAAGCAGAATCAGAAGATGCAAAAATAGGCATTAGAACGGCTAGACAAGAAGCGAACAAAGAAATTAGAAATCTTGATGATGCCTCTGAAGATGTAAAGAAAAACGCCGAGGCAGATGTTCAAGAATTGACCAATAAATACACAAAAAAAATAGAAGATGTTCTGGTCTTAAAAGAGGCAGAAATAATGAAAGTTTAAAGGTGAAATTTTCAATAATTTATTAAAAAGCAGCTACTCGCTGCTTTTTTCGTTTTTTGAAAGTAATTTATTTTTTTCCATTTGTAAAGATATTTCATACCTATTCACAGACTTACACAAAGAAAAAAAGAGAATAGCCGTGATAAAACTTAGTCCTTAAACTCAATCCAAAGAAAATAGAAAGCTTTTTTTACCGATTTAGCCATAAAATAAGCATTCGCTTAGTATAATTTTGTGAATACACATAATCATTTTCTACCTTTGCCCTAATTGTAAAAGCAAATATGGTTACAAAAATAACGAAAGGTTTTTGGGCAAAAACCGCAAATATTATTCTAAGAAACAGGATATTAATTCTTTTAATTATTATTGGTATCACCATATTTTTAGCTCTACAATGGGATAAAATGCGGTTTTCTAGCTCTCAAGCCAATCTTCTACCCGATCATCACGAAGTAAATGTACAATACCAAAAATTTTTAGACACCTTTGGTGAAGAAGGGAATGTAATTGTTCTCGGTATTAGAGATAGTACTTTATTTACCCCTGAAAAATTTAATCGCTGGAATAAATTAAGCAAACAATTAGACGCTTTTCCAGAAGTAGATTTTGTTTTATCAACTGATAATTTACAAGAACTCGTAAAAGATACCATTAAAAATGAATTTGTTCTACTGCCATTCATCACTAAAACCCCAGAAACAAAAGCCGCTATAGATAGCTTATCGGCTCATTTATTTAACAATTTGCCCTTTTACGAAGATTTAATCTACAACAAAGAAAGCAAAACCATAAGAACGCTTGTTTATTTAGATAAAGACATCATTAACACCTCTGCCCGAAAAGATTTTATTCTCGAAGATTTACAGGGATTAATTGATGTTTTTGAAGAAGAAACAGACTTAAATGTTCATGTGTCTGGCATGCCTTACATAAGAACCATGAGTTCTCAAAGCATTATTAATGAAATTGGAAAATTCATTCTTGCTGCGTTGGGGGTTACATCACTTTTATTTTTCTTTTTCTTTAGAAGTTTTAGAGCCACTTTTATTTCTATGTGTGTGGTGATTATTGGGGTGATGTGGGCCTTTGGTATTTTAGGACTGCTCCAATACGAGATTACTGTTTTAACCGCTTTAATTCCGCCTTTAATTATTGTCATAGGTATTCCAAATTGTATTTTTTTAATCAACAAATACCAACAAGAGGTTAAAAAACATGGCAATCAGGCTTTATCATTACAACGCGTAATTTCTAAAATCGGAAATGCCACTTTAATGACTAACATTACAACAGCCTCAGGTTTTGCTACTTTTATCATTACCGATAGTCAGCTCTTAAAAGAATTCGGGGTAGTAGCTTCCATCAATATTATCGGAATATTTATTCTTTCGTTGCTCATTATCCCCATTGCTTATAGCTTTATGCCACTGCCTAAAACAAAACATTTGAAGCACCTTAACACCAAGTGGATTTATGGTTTTGTCAATTGGATGGAATACATTGTCCGTGAAAAAAGAATATCGGTATATGTTGTTACTATCCTTTTGCTTATTTTAAGTATTATTGGGATTTTTCAAATAAAAATTTCTGGAAGCCCTATTGAAGACATGCCGAAAAAGGCCGAATTCTTCAAAGACATTCGTTTTTTCGAAGAAGAATTTGACGGTATTATGCCCATAGAGATTGTGGTGGATACAAAAAGAAAAAAAGGTGTTTTAAAACCTAGCACCTTAAAACAAATGGAGGATTTGAGCTTAGTTATTCATGAAATTCCTGAACTTTCAAGACCTATTTCGGCTGTAGATTTGGTAAAATATTCTAAACAAGCTTTTTATAGCGGCATTCCTAAATATTACCAATTGCCTACCAGTCAAGAAAATACTTTTATCATGGATATTGCCAGAAAATCTTCAGATAATGGCAATCTTTTAAAAAGTTTTGTGGATTCCACAGGACAAATTGCTCGGATTACTACCTATATGAAAGACGTGAAAACAGATAGGATGGAAACTATTCAAGCCAAACTTCAAGAAAATATTGATAAAATTTTTCCAGCGGATCGTTTTGAAGTTTATATGACGGGCAGTGCACTTATTTTTCTGAAAGGCACCAAGTATTTGGTAAACAATTTAATTTTGTCCTTAGCCTTAGCAATAGGGCTGATCGCTTTATTCATGGCATACTTATTTAGATCATTTAAAATGATTGTGATTTCTTTAATTCCCAATTTACTACCCTTGGTTATTACCGCGGGCTTAATGGGGTATGTTGGCGTACCTATAAAACCATCAACCATCTTGGTATTTAGTATTGCTTTTGGAATTTCAGTAGATGACACCATACATTTTCTCGCTAAGTATAGGCAAGAGCTGGCAACGCACCAATGGCGAATTAAAAAGTCAGTTTACGCAGCACTTAGAGAAACAGGGGTAAGTATGTTTTATACTTCCATTGTACTGTTCTTTGGCTTCTCCGTGTTTGCCATTTCTAGCTTTGGTGGCACGGTTGCCTTAGGTACTTTGGTTTCTGCTACCTTACTTTTCGCCATGTTATCTAACCTCATTTTATTACCCTCTTTATTACTTTCATTAGAACGTAACATTGCTAATAAAAAGGTATTGAAAGAGCCGCAAATAGATATCTTACCAAAAAATGAGGAATTAGAATAGCATTCAAAAGTTAATACCCCATTCACATACATCAATTTTATCAAAATGGCTATCTTTACGCCCATAAAACACCTTACAACTCATGAAATCGAATAGCATAAAAGAATTACTTTCTTCGGAAAAAACCTTACAAGAAGTAACTTTAAATGGTTGGGTAAAAACCTTTAGAAGCAATAGGTTTATTGCACTTAATGATGGCTCTACCTTAAACAATATTCAATGTGTAGTAGATTTTGAAAATTTTGATGAAGCTTTATTGAAAAAAGTAACATCAGGTGCTGCCGTAAAAGTTACGGGAACCTTAGTAGAAAGTCAAGGGAAAGGACAAAGTGTTGAAATTCAGGTTACTGAATTAATGGTTTTAGGAACATCTGATCCCGACACCTACCCTATTCAGCCGAAAAAACACTCCTTAGAATTTTTAAGAGAAAAGGCACATTTAAGGGTTCGTACCAACACTTTTGCCGCAGTTATGCGCGTGCGTTCGGCTTTATCTTTTGCCATTCACCGCTATTTTCAAAATAACGGGTTTTATAATGTTCATACGCCCATTATAACAGGATCCGATGCAGAAGGCGCAGGCGAAATGTTTAGAGTATCTACATTGAATCAAAAAAATCCTCCTTTAAATGAAGATGGTAGCATTAATTTTAAAGAAGATTTCTTCGGAAAAGAGACGAATTTAACCGTTTCTGGACAGTTAGAAGCTGAAACCTATGCTATGGCATTAGGTAAAGTTTATACTTTTGGACCAACGTTTAGGGCTGAAAACTCGAACACATCGCGACATTTAGCAGAATTTTGGATGATTGAACCAGAAGTTGCTTTTAATGATTTAGATGCGAATATGGATTTAGCCGAAGATTTTATTAAAGATGTCATCAACTACGCTTTGGAAAATTGCAAAGAAGATTTAGAATTTTTAGAACAACGCTTGTTAGAGGAAGAAAAAACTAAACCACAGGCGGAGCGCAGTGAAATGTCGCTCATTGAAAAACTTAATTTTGTTGCCGATAATAACTTTAAAAGAGTTTCTTATACCGAGGCGATTGATATTTTGAAAAACAGTACGCCAAATAAAAAGAAAAAATTTCAGTACCTAATTGAAGAATGGGGAGCTGATTTACAGAGTGAGCACGAGCGTTTTTTAGTAGAAAAACACTTTAAATGTCCCGTTATTTTGTTTGACTATCCAGCGAAAATAAAAGCCTTTTATATGCGCTTAAATGAAGACGGCAAAACCGTTAGGGCTATGGACATTCTTTTTCCTGGTATCGGTGAAATAGTAGGTGGCTCACAACGTGAAGAACGCCTTGATGTTTTATTAGAAAAAATTAAAAGTTTACATATTGATGAAAAAGAATTGTGGTGGTATCTAGATTTAAGAAGATTCGGAACAGCTGTTCATAGCGGTTTTGGTTTAGGTTTTGAACGCTTGGTACTTTTCACAACAGGAATGGGAAACATCAGAGATGTAATACCATTCCCCAGAACGCCACAAAATGCTGAATTTTAAAAGCAGGGAAAACTGTCAAACAAATAGCTTAAATTTATTTTTCAAAGAATAGGAATAATACATGCTTAAACAACATTTATCATTTAAATTATCGCAAAAGCTATCGCCGCAACAGATCCAGTTGATGAAACTGATTCAGTTGCCGACGCAGGCATTCGAGCAACGTTTAAAGCAAGAACTCGAAGAAAATCCAGCCCTAGAAACAGGTAAAGAAGATTTAGATAATTTTGACGAGGATTATGATGACGATGTTTACAATGACGAATCGGATAGCGAAACCATAGCTGCTGATGATATTAATATTGACGAGTATTTAAGTGATGATGAAATTCCTGAATATAGAACTCAAGTAAATAATTATAGTGCGGATGATGAAGATAGGACAGTGCCCTATGCTGCTGGAACCTCATTTAATCAATTTTTAATCAATCAATTAAATACCTTTTATTTAAGTGATGAGGAATGGTTTATTGCCGAATTCTTAGTAGGAAGCATTGATGAAAGCGGTTATATAAGAAGACCGATAGCCGATATTTTAGATGATTTGGCTTTCACCCAAAACATTTATACGGATGAGGCTAGTATTAGAAAAATATTAAAAATTGTTCAAGAATTAGATCCACCAGGGGTTGGCGCAACTTCTTTAGAAGAATGTTTAATCATTCAATTAAAACGGAAAGAACTAAACCCAAATATTGAACTTGCCATACAGATTTTAGAGAAGTCTTTTGAGCCGTTTACCAAAAAACATTATGATAAATTAATTCAAAAACATAGTGTATCTGAAGAAAATCTTAAAAAAGCAATATCAGAAATAGAAAAGCTTAACCCGAAACCAGGAGGTTCTTATTCCGGTGGAAGCACTAGAATGATTGAGCATATTGTACCCGACTTTTCAATAAAAATTATAGATGGAGAACTAGAACTTACGCTCAATGGCCGAAATGCACCAGAACTGCATATTTCTAGAGACTACAACAACATGATGGAGGGCTATAAAAATTCAAAAGAAAAATCGCAATCACAAAAAGATACGGTGCAATTTATCAAGCAAAAATTAGATGCTGCCAAGTGGTTTATTGATGCCATAAAGCAACGTCAGCAAACGCTCTTTATAACCATGAACACTATCATGCACTATCAAGAAGAGTTTTTTTTAACGGGGGACGAGCGCAAAATCAGGCCTATGATTTTAAAAGATATTGCTGATCAAATCAATATGGATATCTCCACAGTTTCTAGAGTCGCCAACAGCAAATATGTGGATACGCCTTACGGAACCAAATTAATTAAAGAATATTTCTCTGAATCTATGAAAAATGATCAAGGAGAGGATGTTTCTACCAAAGAAATAAAAAAAATACTTGAAACCGTTATTGGCGAAGAGGTAAAAAGAAAACCACTTACAGATGATAAATTAGCCGAAATTTTAAAAGACAAAGGCTACCCTATTGCCCGAAGAACAGTCGCAAAATACAGAGAGCAACTAGGAATTCCCGTGGCTAGAATGCGTAAAGAAATATAATGTGAAGTTATTTTACAAAAGTGTTGCCTATCTATTTCATCCGATTTTTATCCCAATATATGGTACTTTAGTGTATTTTTTGGTTACGCGAAAATACACCTCTTTTGAAATGAAAATAGGAAACTTAGTCCCTATTTTTATATTAACCGTAATTATTCCTGTTATTTGTTTTTTAATTCTTAGAAATATTGGTCTTGTCAACTCGGTGTTTATGCCAACGATTAAAGAGCGTAAATATCCCATTTACATTGGCCTTATTTTGCTCTTAATGATTGTTTATAAGGTAATACCCTATAACTATACTGCTGAGCTTTATTTTTATTTTATTGGACTTATCATTGGCCTGCTGACCTACTTAATTTTATTATTTATAAATTTCAAAGGAAGTATGCACATGTTAGGAGTGGGTAGTTTAACCATGTATCTTATCAGCCTAAGCGTACATTTTGAAATTAATATCACCCTTACTATTGGTTTATTCGTTTTAATGGGAGGAATAGTTGCTTCTTCGAGACTATATTTTCGAGCTCACAACGCACTAGAATTAGCTACTGGTTTGGCTATTGGCATCGTTTCACAAATTATTACAGTAAGCTATTGGTTATAGCATGTAGAATATTAAGCCTATTCTAAAGGGTTGAATTTCAAAATTCTCTTCAGTTGTAAGTTGCGTGCCCCTTTGCAAAAAATCTGTTAAAGAATAGTAAACATGCAAATTAAAGGTGTTGTAGCCCACATTTAATGTTAAGCCATACTGAAATCTGTTGACATCGGTATTTGTAAACCCTATTTTACCTGAGCCTGTTACCAGTTTAGAGCGGTTACTAAAATTATAATCGAACTTAATTCCTGAATATACCCTAAAAAACTTGTATCGTGTAGCGGTGGAATTACGCCACCGAAATTCTACTGGAAATTCTATACTATGCGTTTCAAATTTACTTCTATTATAATCCAAACCACTGGCGGCCAATTCATAGATAATAGTTCCATCTGTTTTTGTACTTATAATATTGGAGTAATAAGAATTAACCGCATAACCAATCCCTAAACCTAGACCAACCCTCCCACTGCTATTCATAGGAATATCACGAATTACACCACCTTGTAAGCCGTAAGAAAAATTTCGCTGAAAAACGGCATTGGGCTTGTTCCCTAAAAAATTATAATTAATACCGATATAAATTTGATCTTCCAAATATTTAGTCCTCCCAATAGCCGATGATTCTTCAAATTGTGCCAGTATAAGGGCCGGTACGATTAGAAAAATGTAATTGATGAATCTATTCATAAAATAAATATATTAAAATGAATACCCATAAAAAAACGCTTCAAAAAAAATTCTGAAGCGCTTTATGATTTTGAAAGAAATTAAAATTATCTATTTAGATTTTCGAAAGCATTACCTTCGTATGTGGTGTAATTAATCTTCAAAGCATTTACTTTTCGTAGCTCTTCTTTAATATCAGAAATGATGCCCATATTGGCATTTTTATCAACTTTTAATGAAGTCGTTAAAAAGTTCTGCAAATCTTCAGATTTCTTAGCTCTTTCCGCTAAAATATAAGGACCTACTTCAGAAGGACTAGAAAACTTATCATTCAATTGAATTTTAGCCTCAGTTCCAAATACCTTTTGATATTCTTCAGTAGGCGAACCAACATAGATAGTTATAATACGATCTTTCTTTTCCAATTTCTTTATTTCGCTAGCCTTAGGAAGTTCGTTCTGAACTTTAACAGAAGTATCTTTCATAACCGTTACGGTCATAAAGAAAAACAGCAACATAAAAACAATATCTGGAAGTGATGCGGTATTCACTGCAGGCACTGCTGAATCTTTTTTCTTGTTAAATTTTGACATATTTTTTCTTTTTAACTTTTACGATTAATTACCACTCGATGTTTCTGCCTCAGAGAACTTTTGCGGAAATAAATCTTGAATTTTTTTCACCTTATCTTTTAAAACTTCTTTAGCTTCGTCAGAGGTTTCAGGATTAAGATATTCTGCTTCCATATCTGTAAAATTACGTTTGTAAAGTCGCATAGCTTCTCTATTACGCAATTCGTTATAAGCAGCTACGATTTCATTTTGAACGGTAATGTAAACGTTATATTTAGTTTCCCTATCGTTCTTTAAAGAAATGATGGCCGTAGTTGGATTATCCGAAGATGTTTCGTCTCTTTTTCCTTTGCAATAGCTACAATAGTTTTCACTACCTTGTGCAGCACCTCCGTTGTCTAAAAAAGCAATTGCTTTTTCTTTTAAATCCTTAATCTCAGCTAACTCATCTTCCACTAAAAGTTGACCGTTTTTATTGATATTAACAGTGAAAATATTTTTCTGCTTAATTATAGGAGGATCCGTTTTATTCTCATCTATTGGTGGCAACATACGATCTAGTCCCGCATCCGTTTCAATAGTGGTCGTCACTAAGAAAAAGATAAGTAATAAGAAAGCGATGTCTGCCATAGATCCGGCATTTACCTCTGGTGGTGCTCCTCTTCTCGGCATAATACTATTTTTTTATTTGTTAAATATTTTTTTGATACTTGGGACAACCATTGCTCCCACGGCAATTACAGTTAAGATAAAGAAGATGTTTAAGAATGTACCAATTGTTCTAACGGTACTTTCATCCGCCTCTAGACCTTTAGCTCTCATTGCATCAAGATTAACATCTGTACCAGATGCAGCAAAATATGAAATGATACCTACTACAACTAAACCTCCAACGCCTATTAATGTTCTTTTTAAACCTTCTGGTGAAGAAAAAACATTTTTTAAACCGAAGAATAAACTCGCAACAACAGCAATAACTAACAATACAAAAGTAATAATGAACATAAAATTCATTGAGCCACTCTCTATTGCTTCACTGCGAGGCATATCGACACTTGGCAACTGCGTCCACAATATTGTTCCCAAAACGCTGAGAACTATTAATATTATTTTTATTATTTTATTCATTTTAAAAAGGTGTTTGAGTCCGACTTACTTTTTGTGATCTACCAACATATCAATCAATGCGATTGATGAGTCTTCCATATCGTTTACGATACTATCAATTTTCGCAATGATATAATTATAAAAAATTTGAAGAATAATAGCCACAATAAGACCAAATACCGTAGTCAATAATGCTACTTGAATATCACCTGCAATAAGTGAAGCACTTAAGTTACCAACAGCAGCAATTTTTTCGAAGGCTTGTATCATACCAATTACTGTACCCATGAAACCAAGCATAGGTGCAACGGCAATAAATAAAGACAACCAAGAAACGTTTTTTTCTAATTGTCCCATTTGAACACCACCGTAAGCTACAACAGCTTTTTCAGCAGATTCAATGCTTTCACCAGCTCTGTCTAGACCTTGGTAAAAAATTGAGGCAACAGGCCCTTTAGTGTTTCTACAAACTTCTTTTGCAGCTTCTACACCGCCAGAGGCTAATGCGTCTTCTACTCTTTGTTTTAATTTTGTAGTGTTGGTGCTTGCAAGGTTTAAGTAAATAATCCTTTCAATCGCAACAGCTAAACCAAGTATCAAACATAATAATACGATACCCATAAAGCCAGCGCCACCTTCTATGAATTTTTCTTTTAATACTTGCACAAAACCTCTCTCAGCTTCAGGCGCGGCTGCATCTTGAATCATCAATGCAGTAGTGGCAATAGTTGCGGATAGGTTGTTGGTAATTGCGTTAGCAGTTACATTCGCGTTCACAGTATTTGTGTTCATAACAAATAACCCAGCCACAGCTAGGATAGAGAATAATCTTTTCATTTCTTTCAAACTTAATTTAGATTAGTTAATGGGTTAAAGATAAAAAAATTTTGCAATTAAAAAATTAAAAAAAAATAAAAGCAGAGAGGAAGGGATTCGAACCCTCGATACCCTTTTGAGGTATACACACTTTCCAGGCGTGCGCCTTCGACCACTCGGCCACCTCTCTCAATATAGTTTTTTTCAAGGGGTCGAATTAACAAAAAAAAAAGTATTAAACGAAATTATTGAAGTTAATTTTAAATCATTTCACCGCGAAGAGGGGTTTCAAAAATGGTTTTAAACAGTTTTGGAGACACTTCTGAGCCTAATAAATACATTAATTTCGTCACAGCCGCTTCTGTTGTAATATCCTTACCATTAATAACTTGCATGTTTTTAAGATGCTCACTTGTTTCATATTGACCCATGATTACACTGCCTCCAGAGCATTGGGTAACATTTACAATGTGTAAACCTTTTTTAGTGGCAATTTCTAACTGATTAATGAGCCATTTATCGGTTGGAGCGTTTCCAGCCCCATAAGTTTCTAAAATTAATGCCTTTAAATTTGGCGTACTTAACACACTTTTCAATAAATTTTCGGTAAAACCTGGAAATAATTTTAATACTGCTATGTTATTATCTAATTTTTTATGAACAACAAGCTTTTTTATTTTATTTGACCTTAATAAATACTCATAATGTACTTTTAAAAACACTCCAGACTCGGCAAGTGCCGGATAATTTAAGGAAGCAAATGCTTCAAAATGCTCTGCATTTATCTTTGTAGTTCTATTTCCCCTATATAATTTATATTCAAAATACAAACCAACTTCTTGTATTACAGCTTTACCTTTTTCTCTTAATGCCGCTATTTGTATGGAGGTAATTAGATTTTCTTTGGCATCTGTTCTCAAATCACCTATGGGTAATTGTGAGCCCGTAAAAATTACTGGCTTCGTTAAGTTTTCGAGCATATAACTCAAAGCAGAAGCAGAATAACTCATGGTATCACTACCATGTAATATCACAAAACCATCGTAACCATCATAATTATTTTCGATAGTTGTTGCTATTTCAACCCAATTTAAGATACTTATATTTGAGGAGTCGATAGGAATATCAAAAGAATGACTTTCAATATCACAATCTAATTGATTAAGTTCTGGAATATTTTTCAACAATTTCGCAAAATTAAATGCTTTTAAGGCCCCAGATTTATAATCTTTCATCATACCTATAGTGCCGCCTGTATAAATCAATAAGATTTTTGTTTTCTTTATCATATTGTAATTATTAGTTGTTAAACACCAAATACGGCCTTAGAATTTAAGGTGGTCATCTCGGCAATTTCTTCAACAGATTTATTGTAAATCGCAGCAACTTTGGTGGCTATTTCTACTAAATAAGTGCTTTCATTACGTTTACCTCGATAAGGAATGGGCGCTAAATAGGGTGAATCTGTTTCTAAAACAATGTGTTTTAAATCTATTTTATCTAAAAAAGTATCTATTTTTCCATTTTTAAAGGTCACCACACCGCCAATACCTAATTTCATTTGATACGATATTGCCTTTTTAGCCTGTTCAAAATCACCCGTAAAACAATGAAAAATTCCGAATAAATCATCAGACTTTTCTCCTTCTAACACCTCAAAAACTTCATCAAAAGCATCGCGACAATGAATAACTATAGGCAATTTATACTTTTTAGCTAATCGTATTTGCTGTTTGAAAGCCTGTTGCTGTTGTTTTAAAGTACTTTTATCCCAATAAAGATCAATACCTATTTCGCCTATGGCATAATAGGTATATTTTTTTAACAAGTCACGAACATGGGCTAATTCTTCTTCAAAATTTTCTTTCACATGGGTTGGATGCAAACCTGTCATTAAAAAAATATATTCTGGATAAGCATTTTTTAAAGCTAACATGCTATCCGTATAAGTAGAGTCAATGGCAGGAATAAAAAATCGTTGCACTCCGTTTTTTATCGCACGGGTTAAAACTTCATTTCTATCCTCGTCAAAAGCTTCGCTATACAAATGCGTATGGGTATCTGTTAATATCATACTGCAAAAATAGAATTATAGTGCTTGTCTTTTAGTTTCTGACCATAATTTGTTCTTATAAATAAGGTATTACCATTACTAAGGATAGTATATTTGTTAAAAAAATAAGTGAAAACACTAAAGAAATTTTTAGTTCAAAAAAAATATACGAAAACAAAACTTGTTTTAACTGCCACTAATCATTTCGAAATAGAAGCGGAAATTAACGGAATTTCAGGACGATTTATAGTGGATACAGGTGCATCGAACACCTGCATTGGATTTGACAAAATTGCGTATTTTAAGCTGACTTCTAAAGAATCTCAAATAAAAGCTGCTGGCGCTGGGGCTACCAATATGGATACCCTAGTTTCTACAAAAAACAGCATCCAAATAAATTCTTGGCAATACAAAAAACTTAAAATAGTACTTTTTGACCTTGTTCACGTAAATGAAGCTTTGCTAGCTCACAAGGCAAACCCCGTCGATGGAATTATAGGTGCAGACATATTAAAGAAAGGAAAAGCGATTATTGACTACGATAAAAAATATATTTATTTAAAATAAGATACCATTCACCTGCAATTTTGGGATACTTATCGGCAAACAGCAGGTTTATTTTAAGATTTATTTAACTTTAGACCGCAGTATATTTAAAATTATGTTTTCCAAAACAACCTACTTAAAAATTTTTTCGCTCTTTACAGTCATCATTTTAGCAAGTTGTGCTGAAGATACGGGTTTTACAGAAATTTCTAGTGATATGGAAGATCAAAAACTAAAAGCTAATTTAGTAGCCTTAGCAGGAGATCTGGATTATTACATATTACCTGAAAGCGATAATTTCGCAGCTATCCCCGCAGATCCAAATAATCCCTTAAATAAAGAAAAAGTTTTATTGGGTAAATTATTATACCATGAAACAGGTATTGGTGTTAAAGCAAAAAAGGACTCTCACCAAAAAACATATTCTTGTGCAAGTTGCCATCATAGTGCAGCTGGTTTTCAAAGTGGCATGAAACAAGGTATAGGTGATGGTGGTGTGGGTTTTGGTTTGCATGGAGAAACTAGAGTCATGGCACCTGATTATACAGCTGACATGCTTGATGTACAACCCATAAAATCTCCAAGCGTTTTGAATGCAGCCTACCAAAAATTAATGCTGTGGAATGGACAATTTGGAGCCACTGACCAGAATATTGGAACAGAAGCCAACTGGACGACGGGAACCCCGAAAGAGGTAAACAATCTAGGATTTGAAGGTATAGAAACGCAAGCCATTGCGGGTTTAACAGTTCATAGGATGGACATTACCAAAACCTTCTGTACAGATTATAATTACGATGTGCTTTTTGATAAAGCTTTTCCTGAAATCGATGAATCTGAACGTTACACACTTATAACGGCTGGTTTAGCCATTGCGGCTTACGAAAGAACCTTACTTGCCAATGATACTAATTTTCAAAGTTGGCTTAAAGGGGATGCCACTGCAATGACCTCCAAGGAGAAGCAAGGTGCTCTTTTATTTTTTGGCAAAGGAAGTTGTTATGAATGTCATTCTGGACCAGCATTAAATTCTGAAGCGTTCTATGCACTAGGTATGAATGATTTATCCGGAAACGATGTACATGGAACAGTTGACGAAGGCACCAAAAAAGGGCGTGGTGGTTTTACTAACAATCCTAATGATAATTATAAATTTAAAGTCCCGCAATTGTACAATTTAGCTGATGTTTCTTTTTTTGGACATGGTGGATCGTTTACTTCGGTGAGAGATGTTATTGCTTATAAAAATAATGCAAATAAAGAAAATACCAATGTGCATCCTAGTGCGCTATCCAATAAGTTTGCGCCACTTGGTTTAAATGAAGAAGAAATAGATTTAATCGCCGAATTTATTGTGAAAAGTTTGTATGATGGTAATTTACAAAGATATAACCCAGCAGCATTACCCACAGGATTGTGTTTCCCCAATGCTGACGAAGTTTCAAAACGAGATACGGGATGTAATTAAATTTACACACACCGAAAAATCAAAAAAATCCTGAAAAAATACATCTTCAGGATTTTTTATTATCAACAATTTAGAACTATAATTCTAGTCCTTTGTTTACGTTATTATCCATTAATAGTTCAACAGGATTTTCTAAAGCTTCTTTAACCGCAACTAAAAACCCTACTGACTCCTTACCATCAATAATTCTGTGGTCATAAGATAAAGCTACATACATAATAGGTGCTATAACGATTGCTCCATTTTTAACAACAGCTCTATCTACGATATTATGCATTCCTAAAATTGCACTTTGAGGAGGATTTATAATCGGTGTTGACAACATAGAGCCAAATACGCCACCGTTTGTAATGGTAAAAGTACCACCCGTCATTTCATCCACAGTAATTTCACCTTCTCTTGCGCGAATGGCTAATCTTTTCACTTCTGCTTCTACTCCTCTAAAGGTTAAATTCTCAGCATTTCTGATCACAGGAACCATTAAACCTTTTGGTCCTGAAACGGCAATACTGATATCACAGAAATCATAGGAAATCATTTCTTTACCATCAATCATGGCATTCACCGAAGGATACAACTCTAAAGCTCTAACCACGGCTTTGGTAAAAAATGACATAAAGCCTAAACCTACTCCATGTTTATTTTTAAAATCTTCTTTGTACACATCTCTTAATTCGAAAATTGAAGACATATCAACCTCATTAAAAGTGGTTAACATGGCGGTTTCATTTTTCACAGACACTAAGCGCTCCGCTACTTTTCTGCGTAACATCGACAATTTAGATCTGCTTTCACCTCGTTGACCACCGGTCGGGGAACCCATAGAATGGGTGGCCTGAACGGCATCTTCTTTGGTGATTCTACCATCTTTACCAGTACCTTTTACAGTATTGGCTGGAATATTTTTTTCTGCTAAAACTTTCTTTGCTGCCGGAGAAGGTGCGCCAGAGGCATAGGTTGCCTTAGCGGCAACAGGGTTTTCCGCTTTCTTTTCTTCTTTTACAGGAGTTTCTTTTTTTGCTTCTTCTGTTTTTGGAGTCTCCGTTTCTGTTTTACTACTGCTTGGTTTAGCGGCACTAGTATCAATTAAACAAACCACTTGACCTACGGCAACAGCTTCGCCTTCTTCTGCTTTTAAAGTAATAATACCACTTTCTTCGGCAGGCAATTCTAAGGTGGCCTTATCTGAATCTACCTCAGCAATTGCTTGGTCTTTTTCAACATAATCTCCATCTTTTACCAACCAAGCTGCAATTTCTACCTCTTTTATTGATTCCCCTGGTGAAGGGACTTTCATTTCTAAAATCATCCTACTTTATTTGATGTGTTATTTTATTTTGTATTTGTTCTCGTCATGTTATCTTTTGATTTATCAAAGACAAAATCGATAACTTGTTGGTGGCGGCGTTTTGAACGCACCGCACTACCAGCAGCAGGCGAAGCATAAAAACGTCTCGAAGCTACTCTAAATTTACTAGCCTCGTTATAGTGCATCATTAAATGACTCCAAGCCCCCATATTCCTAGGTTCTTCTTGTGCCCAAACAACATCATCTGCATTCTTGTATTTTTTGGTAATTGCTGTGATTTGTTCTGATGGTACTGGAAATAATTGTTCCACACGCACCAACGCAACATCATCTCTTTTTAATTCTTCTCGTTGTGCTAATAAATCATAATAGAATTTTCCTGTACAGAAAACCAAACTTTTTACTTTTTTCACGTCCGCAGTGGCATCATCAATCACCTCTTGAAACGCTCCATTAGAAAATTCTTCTACCGTAGAAACCGCTTTCGGGTGTCTTAATAAACTTTTCGGTGTAAAAATAATTAATGGTTTTCTAAAATTCGCCTTCATTTGTCGGCGCAAAATATGAAACATTTGTGCAGGTGTCGAAACATCAGCAATATACATATTATCTCTAGCACATAATTGTAAATAACGTTCCATACGTGCCGAGGAGTGTTCTGCACCTTGTCCTTCATAACCATGAGGCAATAACATCACGAGTCCGTTTTGCAATTTCCATTTATCCTCAGCGGCAGAAATGTACTGGTCTATCATGATTTGAGCACCGTTACTAAAATCTCCAAACTGTGCTTCCCAAATGGTGAGCGTATTTGGGCTTGCCATGGCATAGCCATAATCAAAACCAACCACCCCATATTCTGATAAAATGGAATTAAAGATATTGAAATCTCCTTGATTTTTTGAAATTGAATTTAAAAGGATTACCTCTTCTTCACTTTCTTCTACTTTAAGCACTGCGTGGCGATGAGAGAAAGTACCCCTTTCAACATCTTGACCCGATATTCTTACTCCAAAACCTTCTTCTAATAAAGTGCCATAAGCTAATAATTCACCCATAGCCCAATCTAAAGAATTGGTTTCAAAGAACATATTTTTACGATCACTAATTAATTTTTCTACTTTACGTAAAAATGTTTTATCAGACGGCAACTCTGTAATTACCTTGGCAATAGCTGTTAATTTTTGTTTATTGTAGGAAGTGTCGATGGTTTCCATCATTTCCCATTCTCTTACTTGCGTAAAACCGCTCCATTCATCTTGCATAAATGGGGTGATGGTGGTTTTATCTTCTTTTCTTGAATCTTCTAATTCTTCCTCTAGACTTGCCTTGTATTCCTCCTCTAATTGATTTACAAAATCTTTTTCTATAACGCCTTCTTGTACTAATTTATCGGCATAAATATCTCTAGAATTCTTATGATTTGCAATGGCTTTATATAGTTTAGGCTGCGTAAATCGGGGTTCATCGCCTTCATTATGTCCGTATTTTCTATAGCCTAGTAAATCGATAAAAACATCTCTTTCAAAACGCATTCTGTATTCTAAAGCAAACAACGAAGCATGGACAACGGCCTCAGCATCATCTGCATTAACGTGTAATACAGGACTCAAAGTTACCTTAGCAACATCTGTACAATAAGTTGATGTTCTTGCGTCTAAATAATTAGTGGTAAATCCTATTTGATTATTGACTACGATATGGATAGTACCCCCAGTTCTATAGCCATCTAAACCTGCCATCTGTACCAGTTCATAAACCAAACCTTGACCAGCAATAGCAGCATCACCGTGAACAATAATAGGCAATACTTTGGAGAAGTTATCTTTATACTTAGCGTCTTGTTTCGCTCGGGTAATACCTGCGACCACAGCACCAACTGTTTCTAAATGCGAAGGGTTGGGCGCGATATTCATATTAATTTTATTGCCATTCGCTGTAGTGCGCTCAAAAGTCCAACCTAAATGATATTTAACATCACCGTCAAAAATTTCTTGTTCGTAATCCTTACCATCAAACTCGCTGAAAATATCTTTTGCCGCTTTTCCGAAAATATTTGTCAAAACATTTAATCGGCCTCTGTGCGCCATTCCCATTACAAATTGCTCTACCCCTAACTCGGCAGCTTTTTCAACAACGGCATCCAAAGCAGGAATTAAAGACTCGTTACCCTCTAAAGAAAAGCGTTTTTGACCTACGTATTTGGTGTGTAAAAAACTCTCAAACGAAAGGGCTTGATTTAATTTTTTAAGGATATGTTTTTTATGCTCGTTGGTAAATTTAGGATGGTTATCATTGACATTTATCCAATTTTGGATCCAACCTACAAGTTCTGGATTTCTGATATACATGTACTCAACGCCAATGGCATCGCAGTAAATATGCTTTAAATGAGCAATAATGTTTTTTAGTGAACTAGTTCCAATCCCTAACACCTCACCTGCGTTGAAAACAGTATCTAAATCCGAAGCAGATAATCCAAAATTCTCTATATCTAAAGTCGGGAAGTATTGTCGTCGCTCACGAACAGGGTTGGTTTTTGTGAACAAATGTCCTCGCGTGCGATAACCGTCAATTAACCTGATCACTTGAAACTCCTTTTGTAAGGAAAGCGGAATTTCAGCAATTGGCGCAGGAGGATTTGCCTCACTACTCATTGGGGCTTCTAGATCATTTAATAAACTTTCTTGACCAAAATCAAATCCTTGAAAAAATGCGCGCCAACTGGGCTCAACACTATCCGGATTTATTAAATACTTATCATATAACTCTGCAAAAAACGAAGTATGCGCAGCGTTTAAAAAGGAATATTTATCCATAAATAATTTTCTCTTCCCTGTGAATAAAATTTTGGCAAAAATACAACATTTCAATATTCTAGTCCTATATTAGACACGTAATATTAATGAAATTTTATGATTATGAAGATTTTCATCAAAATCCTGTTAAAAAAATACTTTTTAAGTATTCCTCTTTTATTAGCGGTTCAAACGGGCATTTCGCAAAACAACACTTCAAGCGATTTTTGGAGTAATGTTAGGTACGGAGGCGGTATTGGTTTAGGTTTCGGCAATGGTTTTTTCAATGGCTCTATTTCGCCAAGTGCTATTTATCAATTTAATGATAAATTTGCAGCCGGCACCCAATTGAGTTTTAATTATGCCGAAATAAATGATGATACTTTATTTGCTTATGGCGGAAGTCTTATTAGCTTATACAATATTATCCCTGCTATTCAACTTTCTGGTGAACTTGAAAGCCTAAGAATTAATAGAACATTTGCTACTGAAGGCGCTAACTTAACGGATGATTATTGGAGTCCCGCTTTATTTATTGGAGTAGGTTACGGCAATAGAAATTTTATGGTTGGCGTTAGGTACAATTTGTTGCATGATGATAGAAGCATTTACCCTAATGGCATTATTCCTTTCGTAAGGGTGTTTTTTTAGGAATTAAATTCAATTATATTTTTTCTTAAACCAAACTTTTTGAAATTCTCTTTTCAGAATTAAAAAGGATACCTGATCAGCGATTTCAATAGTATTTGTTGCCTGAATTTCTTTAATTATTTTTTCCGATACATCAATAATATAAAGTAGGTTTAGGTAATCCGTAAAATTATCAGTAATAAGTCGATATACTTTTTGATGGATGATGGTTTTTAAATTTTGGGGGCTAACCTTGAAAGGCAAATCTATTGGACTATTTGCTAAGGCAAAATCTTTTACAATTTGGCCTACCAAATTTTCATAAAGTTCTTCTTGAACAGAAGCTTGCAATAAAGCCTTGCTATCTAAAAAATCAATTATCATAATATAGTTACGACGTAAGGGTAGTGTTTGGTTTATAGTGGTTCGCTATAAACCAATCCGTTGAAAGCTATTTTCTTATAAAGACTTAAAATTAAAATCGCATGGATTATTTATTAACTTGTCAATTTATGAATATCAAGCTTACCTTATCTTCCCTCAACCCTTCTGAAGAATGGGAGCCAAGTCCTTTTAATCAAGTTCTACTAAAATCTTATTCGTTCTTATAAATCACTCCGTTTTTCATCACAAAAGCAATGTTTTCTAGCACGGATACCTCTTTTAAAGGATCACCAGAAACGGCAATAATATCCGCCAAAAAGGCTTCTTTAACCTGCCCAATTTCATTAGCCATCCCTAATAGTTTGGCATTTGTAATGGTTGCTGATTGAATGGCTTCTATGGCAGGCATTCCTGCTTCGACCATATATCCAAATTCTTTTGCGTTTAAGCCATGAGGAAAAACTCCAGCGTCGGTGCCAAAAGCTATATTTACTCCTTTTTTAAAAGCCTTACCAAATGTTCCCTGAATTAATGGGCCAATTTCGCGTGCTTTTACGGCAACCACATCAGGAAAATAACCTGGTACTTCTGCTTTTTCGGCTACTTGTTTTCCTGCCGTAATGGTGGGAACCATATAAGCGTTGTATTGTTTCATTAAATCCATCGTAACCTCACTCATATAACTTCCGTGCTCTATGGTTTTAATTCCGCCTTTTATAGCCCGTTGCATGCCTTCATCACCGTGGGCATGAGCAGCTGTTAACATGCCATAATCGGCGGCGGTTTCAGTTATTGCTTTGATTTCATCAATCGTGAATTGTGGATTTTTACCATTTTTTGCAACGCTCAAAACCCCACCGGTAGCGGTTATTTTAATAACGTCAGCACCATCTTTATAGCGTTGTCTTACTGCTTTTCTACCTTCTTCTGGTGAATTTACGACGCCTTCTTTAGGCCCTGGATCACCTGTAAATTCGTGACTACGCCCATTGGTTGGGTCTGCGTGTCCTCCTGTAGTCGCAATAGATTTCCCTGCTGTAAATATTCTTGGGCCATCAACAATACCCTTGCTTATTGCATTTCTCAAAGCAATATTAACCCCTGTTCCACCTAAATCACGGACGGTAGTAAAACCTGCCATTAAAGTTGTTTTTGCAAATACGGTGGATTTAAAAGCAATATCCGCTTCGTTATCCGTAAAACGATCTATGTAGGTTTTAGGATTAGATTCGCTTTCAATATGCACATGTAAATCGATTAGTCCTGGAAGAATGGTTTTATTTTTAAGGTCGATAACTACATCTTTTTTAGTTCCAAAAACATAGCCATTTTGAATATTTTTAATAGTGGTTCCTGAAACTACAATCGTTTTTTCAGTAAGAATTTTTCCTGTAGCAACATCTATAATTTTTCCACAATGTAAATATGCGTCTTGTGCATTTGCTATTAGCAAAAGAAAAAAAGAAAAAATAGCTAGTATATATTTCATGATAAATTGTTTTAAATAGAAAGAGAGTAGAAATATACATAATTTCTACTCTCTTTGCTTACTTTATGAAATAATAATTGCATATCCGCTTAGCTTCCAGTCGTCGTAATGCTTGCTATTACTAGTCTATCAAACATTCTGTCTCCAAAATACCTTCTATTGAGCTTATAAATGAATTCATTGAGGTATAATTGTAAATATTTTCTTTTTATTTT
>JBGSQM010000216.1:0-8450 GCA_041738035.1 Cellulophaga sp. | reverse complement strand
TTTAAACGTTTTCTTTCTGAAAAACAGCTTTAAATGTTTTGATAATCAGCCACATATCTTTCCAGAAAGCATTTTTGCTGTTGGCGATTTCAACGTATTTATTATCTAATTCTTTACGTTCTTGGGGCGACATTTTAGAACTTCTACCACGTGCCTCCACTTGCCAAAGACCCGTAATACCGGCGGGGCCGTTGAACCTGTTTGTCCATTCGTCGGTAGTTAAAAGTTCAGCTTCATATAAAGGCAAAGGCCTATTGCCAACAATAGACATATCGCCTTTTAATACATTGATTAGCTGCGGAAGTTCGTCAATACTTAATTTTCTAATAATTTTACCCACTTTGGTAATTCGTGGGTCATTATCAAATTTTATAAAAGCACTTTCATTGCCTTGTTTTTTTAATTGATTAAATGTTTTTTCGCTTATTTCTGCTTGATCACCAATTAAAATAACATCATTTAAATTCATGAAACTGTTTTCAAGACTTTCCTGTGGAGCAACTTTTACGGTTTCTGTTGGGGCATATTGATTTAAATGTTGAAATTCTTTTAAACGCTTATCGGCGTCAGGATACATAGATCGTAATTTTAAGAAGTTAAAAACTTGATAACCCGTACCCACTCTTTTGGAGATATAATACACCTTGCCTTTGGATTCTAACCTAATCGCTATAACAAAAATAAGTAACAGTGGAGATGCTAGTAATAAAGCTGTGCTTGCCACTAGAACATCAAAACTGCGCTTTAAAAATTTTGTTTTGTATTGTTTTACGCTATTACTAGCTGTAGTAATTTGGTGTTTTTTTAGACTTTTCTTAAGATCTTTTAAGAATGAAATGCGCTCTACTAATCTATAAGTAGTTAAAGGTTTAACATAGTAATCATCAATACCAGCATCAAAAGCCTCTTTAGCACTATTTCTATTGTTTTCGTTATCTATAAGAATAAACGGAAGCTCGTCTTTATTCGGGTTTTCTAATTTGAATTTATTGTAAAAAGCAATTCCGTTTTGACCTGGTAATTTTCTTTCACAAATTATAGCCTCTATTTCTCCATAAAGATGTAGTAATTTTGAAGCTTCAAACGAGTTTTTGGCAAAAAAAAGTTGATTTATTTCTTGTGAACCCTTAATCGAGGCTATAAAAACCTCATCATCACCAATATATAAAATTGACAATTTTTCTTTTTTTACCTGAATCATAAAAATTAGGAGTTGGTTGGAATTTTCTGAAGTATGTTTTCTATGCGGATTAAAAGCTCTTCTGGATTAAAAGGTTTCACCATATAATCAACTGCACCAGCTTTTAAACATTCAATACGGTCTAAACTGCTGTCTCTGCAACTTAATACGATAATAGGAATTTCCGAAAAATAGCCACTTTCTTTCACTTTTTTAATGAATTCTAAGCCGCCCATTTTTGGCATTTCTAAATCGGTTATAATTAAATCAGGAAGGTTGGATTGTTGCATCCAAGAAAGTGCATCAAAACCATTTTCTTTAGTAATGGTCGTAAATTTTTTGCCTAGAAAATAGGCAAGTAAATCACTCAAGGTTTGTTTGTCTTCGACGATAAGTAGTTTCATGAAAATATATTGTAAGTATTAATTATATATAAAAGTAAGTTTAGTATTACATATTATAAATTTTATGTTGTCAGTTACCTATAAATTGTTGTGTATGAAATATATTTTGTTACCTTTTTTAATATACTTTCATAAGCTTCACCATAGTCCGCGACAAACGGTAATTTATATTTTCGCCAAAATTCTTTCTTTCGTGCGTTTTATAGTTGTCGTAAAAGGTGAATATCCAATTTGTATAGATGAACAACAGGTTACTAGCTTTTAAAAATTTATTGAATAAATTTCAACAGCAGCCTGAAGCAGAGCAGCAGATATAAGCAAAAAAATTACTCCGTATTTTAGGGTAATTGTTAGCAAAGGTTTTTATAAAAAACTCTCAAAAAATAATTTTTGAGGGTTACTAGTTGGCAAATAATTTTTGAAAGAAGAATTTGATATTTATGTTTTATAACAAATTTAGCCGTCGCATAAGCTCCGGTCTGTTTGATCTACTAATGGGAATAACATTTTTTTCGATTAAAACGCTGTTATCTTCTATATCTATAATTTTAGTAAAATTTATAATAAATGATCTGTGTATGGGTAAAAAGATAGTATCAGGTAGTTTGTCTTTTATGTTTTTTAGCGTATTGTGCACCCTATATATTTTCTTCTCTGTCTTAACATCGATATAATCGCCTTTAGCTTCAATGAATAATATTTCATTGAAATTCAATTTAATTAACCTTCGATCAATATTGATGTACAATTCGTCGCCGAAATTTATATTATTGCCCGTTTCTGGTAAGCTAACCGTGCTTTTTTCCAAAGATTTTTTAACTTTTTGAATAGATTTTTCAAAACGTTCTTGGGTTATTGGCTTTACCAAATAGTCCACAATAGGCTCATATTCGTAAGCTTCAATAGCAAAATTGGTGTCAGAAGTTGTTAGTACAATTCTAGGTGGGTTTTTTAGGGTTTGTACAAAATCTATTCCTGTAAATCCTGGCATATGAATGTCTAAAAAAATAACATCTACCTGTTGTTGATTTAAAAATTTAATGGCATCCATTGCGTTAGAAAAAGAATCAATGATATCTAAATCCTGTATTGTAGAACATAAGCGTTCAACAATAATTCTAGCGGTAGCTTCATCATCTACAATAATACAATTCATGTTTTAATTTTATAATGTTTTACAATAGGTATCAATTTTCTCTAAAATAGCTAAAAATGTATCTTTTAATTGATCGTCTTTATTTTTTAAAGCTTCTTCAAAAATCACGGCTGACTTGTAATCTTCGGTAAGCCCTAAAATGCTAAGTTTATGTTTTAATTTATGCACAAGGTCGCCTGTTTCTTTATATTTCATATTTGCAATACAACGAATGTATTCTTTTTTTTCTAGCGGAATTTCCTCTTTCAATACTCCAATGAATTTTTTTTCAAAAGCCGTGTCCCCTGCGGAAAGTTCCTGTATATAGTTTAAGTTTGGTTGTTGTTCCATATTATTTTTTTAAAGTAAATAAAAAGGTGGTTCCTACGCCGATTTCACTTTCTAACCATATTTTACCTTTGTAGATATCAATAATTTTTTTAACAATAGACAGTCCTATTCCCGTGGATTTTTCTTTATTCCCCACAGATTGGAAAATCTTAAATATTTTCTCATGATATTCCTTGGCTATGCCTACGCCATTATCTTTTATACTAAATTCCCAGTGTGTACTCGTTTCTCGGCAACCTATCTCAACTAAACCTTTTTCTCTTTCTATATGAACTACCGCGTTGCTTAATAAGTTTTGGAATAATTGATGAATTTTTGTTCTATCAGCAATAATAGTTGGTAAGGTATTCTTAACTTTTACTTCAACATGAGCTGGAATGAAAATAATATCGGTAATTTCTGTAATTACTTCATTGATGTTTACATTGGTTGTTTCAATATTATCAGCATTGATTGTTGAATATTTTAAAATTCCATCAATTAAATTATCCATCGCTTCTACTTTTTCTTGCATCATGGATAAGTTTTTTTTCCCAGTTTCGTCTAGTATATCTTTGTAATCTTCAATGAGCCAACTAGATAAAGCGCTGATACTCCTCAATGGCGATTTTAAATCGTGCGATACAATATGTGCATACTCTTGTAAGCCCTGATTGCTAGTTTCTAGTTCTTGTACTAATTTTTCTTTTTGCAATTCTAATTGCTTTTGATTGGTAATATCTAAATGAATGCCCAAGGATCCAATCACATTTCCTCTTTCGTCATACCTAGGAGCACCGCTAATGAGCCAATGTTTTAGTTCGCCCGACGGATGCAGTACTTCAATCTCGTAAGAGTCTGATTCCCCATTAAGTCTTCTACCTGTTTTTTCGTTAATAATATTTTTGTTAAGTACCTTGATTACCTCTAATGCTTTTTTATTTAATAATTCATCTTCAGCATAACCACTCAAATTGCAAAAGCTTTGATTAACCATTTGTATAACATCTTGGTTATCTACTTCTACCAAGCCCAAATTCATGTTGGCAATAATACTGCTGTATTTTTCTTTTTGTTTTTCTAGATTATTTTTATAATTTTTTGATATCGTAATGTCCATATATGTCCATAAATGTCCATTATATAAGTCATTCTTAAAAACGGGAATATAATCGCGTTGTAAAATGCGACCATCTGCCATTTCTAAAATATCGCCTAATACGAGTTTTTTTTCTTCTACAATTTTGTTGACCCGTTCAATGAACTCTTCAGGATACCTAAACAAATCTTTAGAGCTTTCCATAGCTTTTGTACAATCAAACCCTTTTAACCTTTCAGGTGGTATTTTAATGTTAAAAACTTCACAGAATATTTTATTCGTCAGGGCAATTTTTCTATTTTGATCTTCTACTAATATTCCGGTATTTAAATTTGCGATAAGCGATGACAATCTATTTTCTGAAGCTTTTAACCGTTCCTCTGCTTCTAATTCTTTTGTAATATCTTCAATTAGAGCCACTCTGTAATCTATGGAACCATTTGCCGTTTTTACAGCGCTGATGGTAGTTTTTCCGGAGAGTAGGCTACCGTCTTTTTTAATGAATTTTTTAATCAGTGAAGTATTTTTAATTTCACCCTCACTTATTTTTTCGGTTATGGAGTTGTTTGCTGATACCTCTTCGTTTATGGTAATATTATCTAAGGTATATTTTTTTATTTCAAAATTTGAACAGCCAACTAAATTTAAAAAAGCGTTATTCGCCTTAATAATTTTCTTGTTATTGTCTGTCAAAATAATCCCAATAGGCGAATTTTCAACGATAATATCTAACTGTTTTTTTTGTTCCGCTAATAGTTTTTTTATTTCTGTTTCTTGGCTTATATCTCTAATAATACCTTGTGCGCCAACAGGGTGCCTGTTTTTGTCGTAAATTAAAGAACCATTTACTTCTACAAATTTTTCTGTACCCTGCTTTACGATAAGTTTTACACGATAATTTTTTATAGATCCAACTTCCATTAATTTTTTAAATGATTCGTAGGTATATTCAATATAATCTTCGTGAACTAAGTCGCTTAAATTTATATGATTAGTATTGCTATTAAAACCTAAAAACTCTTTAGCAGAATTGTTCATTTTAATTACATTACCAAAAAGATCCATGACCACGTAAGGATCAATAATATTGATAAAGATTCCATCTATTTCAGAAGATTTTTCGCTTAAAAGGTTTTCAAGTCGGTTATTGGTTTCTTTTAAGTGATGCGTAACATCAAATAATTCTTTTGACTTGGCTTCTAAAATGCTTTCCGCCTGTTTTCTTGCCCTAATTTGGCGGTCTAAAGCTTTTTTAAGTAAGACAATTTCTTTATTATCCATGTTGGACAATATCAAATTTAACTTCGGTTCCGTCTTCTTTTAGTAACTCATAAGTAATGCTACAGGTGCCATTAAAGTGTTCGAAAGTTTTTTCGATAAGCCCGTGTGCTAACTTATATAAGCCCCTTGAGGAGCCATAAATCATGGAGATAGAGTGTTCGGTTTTTTCAAGTATTTTAAATGATGGAAGCTCAGCATCTGGATACAATTTTTTTACATGTACATGAATGTGATCTTCAATGGCATAAAGTAAGCCAATAGGGGAGTTGTAACTTGCAATAACTTCTGGATGCGAACTTGTAAGTCCATCAAACAAATACAAACCAAAAGCATAAATTAAATCGTTTGTGGGGGTTTTAACTTCTTGGCTTAAATGGGTAACAAGACTTACCATTTCATTAAAATCATAAGTGCCTACAGAGGTATAAATACCTTCCGAGGGCAAAATAGATTTTTCAATAATATTATCAACAACTTCTAATCCATAAAGTGATTCCACCATTTCTAAAAAATCGGTAAAGATAACTCCTTTCATATCTAAATATAATTTAGTCGAAAAGTAAGAAAATTATTACCTTAAATAAAATAAATGTTGTGAAACTGCGAATTTCTTATGCCTTTACTAGTTCATTTGTTTCCCAATACTCTAAAACTGTTTTTATTTTCTTCTCGTAGTCCTCGTATTTAAGGGGCTTTAAAACGTAACCCGCAATACCAATTCGGTAACATTCCAATAAATCTGCTCTATTTTCAGAGGTGGTAAGTATAATGGTAGGAAGATATTTATATTGAGCATTAGCTTTTAAAATTGTTAAAAACTCGATACCGCTCATTCGAGGCATATTTAGGTCTAAGAGAATAATGTCGGGCAATGATGGGCCATTTTTAAGTGCATCAAGAGCTTGCTCGCCATTTTTGGCTTCTATGATGGTGTGTTTAGATTGAATTTTAGAAAGGGTTCTTTCGAACTTCATGCTTTCAATCATATCATCTTCTATAAATAATATATTCATTGCCGCTAGTTTAGATTACAAATATTCATTTTTAAAAATTACCGTAAAATTATCTATAGACGAAATGCAATAATGTATCGACGAGTGGTAGGTTTCTATAGATGTATTTTGTTAACAAAATGTTTTGAGTCACAAAAATGAAGAAAAACCATAGGAGCCTTTTGAACAAAAATATTTATTTTTGACCCATATCGTAAAAAATCATTACTTTTCCCTTCTAAAAAAAATAACTTGGACCCAATAGCCGTATTAGGAATTATCATTATTTATTTTGTTTTGTTAATGGTCATTTCCTATTTTACCTCAAAGGGTCGTAGTGACGAGTCTTATTTTACAGGAGACAGGCAATCGCCTTGGTTTTTAGTAGCTTTTGGCATGGTTGGCGCGGCACTTTCAGGAGTTACTTTCGTTTCACTGCCAGGAATGGTTGGTAATAATTATTTTTATTTTTATCAATTTATTTTAGGGAATATCGTAGGATATTTTTTTATAACCTTTGTCTTAATTCCGCTTTATTTCAAGCTCAGGTTGGTATCCATTTATGGTTACCTTAAAGAGCGGTTTGGGGTAAAATCGTATAAAACAGGTTCTTTGTTTTTTTTGGTTTCCCAATCTTTTGGAGCCGCTTTGCGCTTACTTTTGGCTACTAAAATTCTTCAATTTGCCTTGTTTGATCAATTAAACATTCCTTTTTTCGTCACTGTTATTATTATTTTGATTTTGGTTTGGCTTTATACCAATAAATCAGGAATAAAAACTATTGTTTGGACAGATACTTTGCAAACTACCTTTTTAATTTTAGGCGCTGTTATCACCATTATTTCTATCATAAATTCTCTGAATATATCTTTTACAGAGTCGGTTTCAGAAATTATAAACCATAAATATTTTGAAATTTTTGATTGGGACAAGGATTCAGGAAATAATTTTTACAAACAATTTATTGCCGGAATTTTAGTGTCTATTGCTATGATTGGTTTGGATCAGAATATGATGCAAAAAACGCTTACCTGTAAAAATCAATGGGATGCACAAAAAAACACCTTAACCTATAGTCTTATTTTGGCATTGACACAATTTCTTTTCTTAGGTCTTGGAGTGCTATTGTATATTTATGCGGAGGAGAAAGGTATTAGTTTACCAGTCGATGCAGCAGGTAATTTAATTAATACCGATACCTTATTTCCAAATTTAGCCTTAAATTATTTAGGACCCTTTGCGGGGGTTTGTTTTTTATTAGGAATTATAGCAGCATCATTTTCCAGTGTTGACTCCTCGCTTACTGCCTTAACCACCTCATTTACATATGATTTTTTAGATATTTCTCACAAGTCGAGCCAAGAGCGAAAAAAGTTGAAAAATTGGGTTCTGCTCGGTTTTTCTATCATAATATTTATAATTGTTATGGTATTTTCAAATAGCAAAGGCGATGTTATTTCTTTAATTTTTAAAGTAGCGGGCTATACTTACGGGCCTTTATTAGGTTTATATATGTTCGGAATGTTTACCAAAGTTAGGATCATTGATCAATGGATTCCTATTATTTGTTTAGCGTCACCTGTGTTAACTTATTTGCTAAGCGATTTTTTACTGGCCACCTACCAGTTCGATTTTGGTTTTGTAAATATAGCCGTGAATGCTGTAATTACTATTTTGGGCTTGCTTTTGGTCAGAACTAAAAGCGATATTAAAACGACTTAAAAATTATTTATCCTTATAATCAAGTCCAAAAAATTTAGATAAAATAGATTAAATTGCAGCTATTTTTTAGCATAACACTTTCATAATTAGATTTTTGTATTTCTTTTGCTGAGTAGTTAAAATTTCCTTTACATTTAATTGCAAATTATTTATTGAAAACAGTATATTTGCACCCTCAAAAGAAATTATTTCTTTTCGGGTGGCATAGCTCAGCTGGATAGAGCACCTGCCTTCTAAGCAGGCGGTCGAAGGTTCGAATCCTTCTGCCATCACTCCTAAAACCCCTTGTAAACCAAGGGGTTTTGTT
>JBGSQM010000070.1:0-4908 GCA_041738035.1 Cellulophaga sp. | reverse complement strand
ATAAAGTAGCACAGCCAAGACCTTCTTCCTTGCCAGGGTCTGCGCCAATTTCTCGAATTCCCCCTTATCTAAAAAACCCGGATCAGTCAACAAATTATATAGCGCTAGCCTATCGGCGCGCCATATACTTAGTTATTGTGCGTAGGCTTTTATTGTTCCTCTATTATTGATTGTCCTTTTGATTTGTCTCCAGATATCCATTGCCAACTTTCGTGTAAGCGTATTTTTCCATTTTCAAGAATTTCAGGTGTTGATTTACAAATTCCTGTCATAATTTCGTCTTTATTGTTTACTTGGTGGTAACACATATCTATGTTACCGTTTTCATCTACAATTCCAATAAGATGTCCCATTTTTATCTTACCACCAGAATATTCAGATGTCAGAATGTTTCCTGTCTGCTTATATATAAAAACAGTTTCACTTGATGTTTCTCCATTTTCTGAATTTGAAGTAGGTCTGAATATTTTTCCATTATAATCAATCATCCATTCTTAATTTAGGTCTTCTATATTATCTAAAACATAACATTGCTCCCATTGAGACATTCCAATTTTTGGATAATAATTAACTGCTTTAGGTGCTGAAAGAAGTATGAGTTTGGCTTTAGGTGAAGCTAATTTAGTTTTCCGAATTAGCTCTTTTCCAATTCCTTGTTTTTGGTATTTTTCGTCAATAGCCAGGTCAGACAAGTAAGTGCAATATACAAAGTCAGTTAAAGACCTTGCAACTCCTACCAATTTTCCGTTGTGTCTTGCTGTAATTGTTAAATTTCCGTGTTCAAGCATTTTAGTAATTCTGTCAGGTTCAGAAACTGGTCTCCGTTCTCCCAATGTCGAATTTATAAGAACTTCAGTAAATTCTTCAACGCTTAATTCTGTTTCTATTTGATACTTTATCATACTTTATAAATTCATTTCGTATAGCCAATATTTTTTACCATATCTCGGCTCAATTTCTTTTATTATTTTGAATCCAAGTTTTTCATAAATGTGACGAGCTTTATCCATAAATTCCGATGTGTGAAGAGCAATTTTTTTCTCGCCACTTTTTTTAGCAAATTCAATACATTCTTCGGTCAGTTTTTGTCCGAGTTTTAAACCTTTGTATTTTTCTGAAACTGTTACAAATCGGATGTAACATTGTTCTACGTTGTAAATTTCAGTTGGATTTCCACTTGCCACTAAAAAACTCATTCCAATTATTTCTTCTGTTCCATTTTCACAAACGAAACTTATGGAATTTTGCAATAAGTCTTTGTATAAGTTTTCGTTTGATAGATTATTTGATAATTTAATCCAGTTTTCGTTAGTCAATTCTTTTTCAAATTGTTTCCACGTATTTTGACCCAACTGTTTTACAGAAGTTAAATCGTTTATGTTTCCTTTTCTGATTTTCATTTCTTTATTAATCTCTAAATAAAGATTCAAATATTTTTTTGTAAAAAACAGAATCTATTGGATTGTTGATAAAACTTTTAGGAAGTTCATTTCTGTCGATTCTCTGAAAACCGTTATTCTCATAAAATTTTTGTGCTGCAATAAATTGTTCCATTGTTACTAGATAAATGATATTGTAATTTTTCGATTTACACCAAGCTAATGCTTTTGACAATAAAGCACTAGAAACACCAAATTTTTTACCACGAAATTCCTTTTTTACGAACATATTTTTTAAAATAGCACATCCATTTTCTGGCGCTAAAATTGCTATTGTACCAATTAATTCTTGTCCACGTTGGGCAACCCAATATTTATCAAATATATTGGTCTGAATAGGCTTGTCTTTATTGAAAATATTAATTTCAAACTCATTCGAAATTTCTAATAGCATAGTGTTTATTTCATTTTGAAAATCTCTTTGATATGGTTTAACTTTAATCATATTATTCTTTCGTAGTTCTTTTTCAGCTTACACACAACGTAGGGATAAACACACTGGTATATTTATCCCGTATATAAAATCATCTTCAAATTTAATTAAAATCTATAGCAATGAGTTTTGATTATCCTTAATTAGTAATAAATTAGTGTTATTTAGTTATGGCGCTTATCTACTAATGAGTTAATATAAATGTATAATCTACGATTTATAATTTCTGTTCGAAATCAAAAACCCACAACATAGTTAAGGGTTTCAAATTGTAGACTAATTCCGTTTCAACAAATTACAAAGGATGCATATATATAAATCCCAATGAGGGTAGTTTTTATAGTCAGCTGATGTTCCATTTTATTTCCTTTAGTCTTGACCCAATTTTCATCAAAGATTTCAAAACCTCCTTTTCATCCGGCAACTCTCCAGTAAGCAACTCTTTAAAAGAGCCACTATAAGTTTTACTCAACGTTTCCCAAACTTTCTCCGTTTCGCTAAAAAACAACGAATCTGATGGATGTTTGGATAGCCATTCTTTATCATTTGGGATTGCTTTGTCGTCATCTTTTCCAACTTGAACCAACATTTTTTCAAAGGCACTTGAATCTAAAAACGACTTGATTGATTTCTCTTTTAGAAGTTGGTGCAAATCATAGGTATGACGAATTTTATTCGATAAATCTTCCAGAGGATGTTCTGTATATGAAAAACGGACTAGGCTGATGATTTTTTCGCAAAATGTGCGTTCTATGGAAAGGGCAGTCACATCAAAAGGTTCTAATTCGTAAAATCGAATCAAGTCGATGTTATTGGTGGCCGCAATGAATTTGACAATCATCGTTTGGATTTTTACCTTTTTTGAAGGATATGAATTTCCCAAACTTGAAACTTCCAATACTATCTGGTCACGAACTTGGCCATACGAACCTTTTACACCGACTTTTTCATATTCATAGACGAGTTTCCGAATCTTTCCCATCTTATTTTCCAATGGATGTTCTGGAACATATTTCAAAGGTTCGGTTACTGATTCTGTAACCGTTTTAAGTTTCTTCTTTAGAACATTTCCGGTGTCTTCTTCATTTTGAATAACCACTAAATCGATATCCTCCGAGAATCGTTCGATGATACCATAACATTTAGATAGGGAAGTACCGCCTTTAAAAACAGCAATGGCTTTAGCGTTTTTATCTGTGAAAATTTGCTTTAGGGCATAGGTAACCCAATAATCTTTTTCAATATATATTTCTGAAATTCCAAGATGTCCGGCAGTTGCAACAATGGCGCCTTCAAAAGCCTCTTTGTAATTATGTAGTTTCATTAGGCAATGTTCCAGTTTTTGATGGTTGGCAATGTTTTTTTGCTAATCCCGAATTCATACAAACTTAAATAATTGATGGAATTCTTTAGAGAATTGCTCAATTCTTCCATAGATATGTTTTCCAACAGCGCACCTAACAAGGCTCTTACCTTGGGTGGGTATTTTTTGGCAAATGAAACCATTTTATTTTTATCGTTATAGGAAAGAGCACCAATTTTTTCCTTTAAGAATGCAATTCCTCTCTCCTTGTCGAAATCTGGAATTGAATTGAAATCCTTGATAACATCCAAAATCTGTAATAAGGGAACATTGTTTTTAGTCACTTCGACATAACTCTTTGAAGGTTTTACTTTAATGTTGCCTATTGTGGTTTTTATCTGTTTATCCTTGCTCGCCACTTTAATGACATTGGACACTTGTGACGTCAAGCCCAACTGATTATATAATCGAACGCCTGTAACGTAGGCAATTTGCTTATTGTTCTCAAACAAATATTTTTCAAGCAGAACATCTTCTCTGGGTTTTATTTCTCCAAAGATTGTTGATTTTGGTTTGTAGTATAGACCATTTTTATAACGCCTAATTATTCCCTTTTTGACCATCCTGCTTAACGCTTTAGCAGCAGCAGTAAGTTCACTTTGTGGTATGTCAAGAGTGTCGTATGTAAACACGTCTCCTGTTTCCATACGATTCACTTTAGTTCTTATAGCAGTTGTTATATTCATAATATCTATTCCGCAAAGATACGTAAATAAACCTATAAATGTCAAGTTTATTCCATTATTTACTTGACAAATTAAACTCTTGGATAAGTCATAAGTTTATTTGATTATTTAAAGATAGCTCTAACTTCTTCATAAATCCTATCAAAATTAGCCTCCAAATCAGCATCAGTAAATTCAATCAAATCATTGGGTAACTCCCTTTCGATGTCATAAAGTTTAAACTGCACTTTCCTATCCTCTCCATCAGCAAACGTGATAAACTCGCCTTGCTTTAAACGAAAAAATGCATCAGCTCTAATTTTAGCTACCTCACGTTCTCCTGTCGTAACTCTTGTATCAAAATTGAGATTATGTCCACGATTGACGCTTGTGGTTTCTTTCTTCACTATTTCAAAAAATCGTTCGTAATATTTCGCGGTGTCTTAGTCATTGACTTTTCCGAAAAATTGATAGGATAGGTTGCTCAATATGGCTTTGCTGGCTTTATCGCCATACATGATGTCATTTTGGATTTTATCCTGCATCACATAAATAGTTGCAATATTGTAACTCCTTAATGTTGCGGGAATGCGATGCATATTCAATAATCGGATGGTGGGTGCTTCTTCTATCATCAAAAAAGAAGGTCTGGAATTTCTAACGCTCATTTGTTTGGTAATGGTGTGAATGATAGTGGCTATGACTGGCGAAAAAGCAGTTTCGTATTTCGGGTTGTTGACCACCGAAATAATGGTTGGTTTGCTTTGATTATTAATATCCAAAGGGACTTCATCCGCAGAAAGGGTCATAAAGATATGTTGGGTACTTATTTTTTTGAGTGCATTGGCCAAGGTGCTTTTGACACCTGCTGTCTGGCGTTCGGAATCCTTTCCGCTGATAAAAGCATCTGCCATAGCTCTGGAGGTGTTATTGGACTCTAAAAATGAAATCAAACTGTCGGTATCCAAAAATTGATACACGGCAATCAAATGCGGAAGCGTACAAAGT
>JBGSQM010000131.1:0-3486 GCA_041738035.1 Cellulophaga sp. | reverse complement strand
GGGTTCTCGATACAACGATTACTCCGTTTCACTACATAATCGCCACTCGAACTGACATTTGGGTTTTGAGAAGCTTTTTTGCCAGCGAGAGTTCTCGATACATTTTTAGCTTCATTTTATTACGCTAAAATCACTCGAACTAACAATTTGAGATAATTTTAAAAATAGTCAAGCATAAAAAAGTCCGAAAAAGAAAAACTTTATTCGGACTTTTAAAAAAGTTACCTAGTAGTTTACACCAAGCCAGCACGCTCTAAAAGCGGTACAATTTTAAAATGGGCATCTCCAAATTGTTGGTACAGAATAGGTTTCCTTGTTTCTTTGTCCTTAAAAATTAAAATGCCAGTAGATTTATTACTTTCCATATAGTTGAAAAGCGAAAATGCTATACCACATTAAAAATTACGTGTGTCCATAAAAATAAAAGGATCATTTGCCAATTTGGGCTTACTTAAGTAGGGCATATTATCTGTCATCACAAACAGAAAAGGGAATAAGGCAACAATTTAAAATTGCGTAGTTTTACAAAAATAAGCGTTTATGGGAAGTTTTACCCCAATGAAATTTTTACATCTAAAAACGCTATTTTCCTCAATTTTGGGTAATTAAAACATTTTTATATTAGTTTTCTATGAAATAATTTTCTAGAAATGCTTTTAAATCTAGGATATGCTTATCATAATATTTTTCAATTAAAGACTTATTGTAGGGATTTATAATATTACCTTCTATGTCAAATATACTATCAGGATAGGCTAATTTAATAGATAGATTTTTTTTATCAAGACCAAACAAATAACCATAAGAGAACATTATTTCTTCATTTGATGGTTGTATAAATTTAAACTCATTAAATGGGGTATCATCCAAAGAAGCTACGTCATCATTCGGTGTTAACTTTAATTTTGCATCAGAAACGGTGGCATAAATTTTTGATTTACGTAAATTAATACGAATGCCTATATAATCGCGATCATAGAAAAAAGCTTCAAGAAAAGTTAAAGCATATAGATCTGCCATACAGTTTTCTTTAGTCCCTAAAGTAACAAAATCTTTAAATTCAATACGCCCTTTATCTACACCTTCATTATAACTAAGCCTGAGGAAAGATTTTTCTTTGCCGTAAGCTAACAAGGCTTGGTATAACTGTTCTTTTGTTTTCTCTTTAAATGGTAACTTTACCATATTGGCATTGTCCTTGAGCCCAATGCTTGCATAAGCATAAGGGGTATAAGCGTCTTTTGTTTTTTTCTTAGGGAACTTATTATAATTAATGGAATAAAATTCGGTTTGGCAAAATCCTATTAAAGAATAAAAAGAAACAAACGCAAAAAGAAATATATTTTTCATCAGTTTATGTTTTGTTTAAATTCTACTCTTGTGATGATGTTTTCTTTGTCAACATAAATGGTGGTTAGTTTCTGATTGGTTTTCATTTCTCTTGTATCGCTCCCAGCTTTATAATCTAATACAACAGTTTGTCCAAAACCATTGGTTCCTGTGGTCATACTACCCGGTGTATAGGAACCAGTTTGGTAAGTTCTGATATCGTCATAGACGGCAATCTGACCATCGGCACCATCTGTTATAATTCTTGTGGGAGGTCCCCATGAGGCAATAAGGGCTGATAATTTGCCTCCAATCCAAGAGCTTCTATTGTAAGCCTCTCTTTTGCTTTCAGCATGTGCCATATCTATTTTAAACCTAATTTTTGACGCTTCTATCGTTTGCTGTTCAAGTTTTGAATCTTGAGCGAAAATAACTTGACCCGAAGAAAAACTGAAGATTACCAAAAAGAAAAATGAATTTTTTAAATATTTCATTATGCTAAAATTTAAGGCTAAATTAAAAAAAATATTACATGCTTTAAAAAGTTTCAATAATTTTTGTAATGGTATAAATTACGCACAATCTACAAGTTTAGAGCGATGCTTACTGAAAGGTAAATTTGGTAACTGTTTCCCTATTTAATAGGATGCACTAGCGTTAATTATGCTATAGCAATAACGGTTCTCGATAGTGCTGCTGAGCGAAGCCGAAGTACAAAACCTCTTCCAGGGTTTCACCCGAACTGACATTTTGTTTTGTTTCATTTTATTCATTACTACGCTGTCACTTCGAGTGAATTATTTTGCAGCGATAGCGTAAAAATAATTTGTATCGAGAAGCTTTTTAGTTGCGACGGTTCTCGATACACTTTTTACTGCGTTGCACTGCGTAAAAAGCACTCGAACTGACATTTTATTTCATTTCATTTTTTTAATTACTATATTGTCACTTCGAGTGAATGATAACGCAACGGTAGTGAAGTTATCATTTGTATCGAGAAGCTTTTTTACCTACAACGGTTCTCGATAAAAAACCTCTTTCAGGGTTTCACTCGAACTGACATTTTGTTTTATTTTTTACTTTACTGTCACTTCGAGTGAATGATAACGCAACGATAGTGTAGTTATCATTTGTATCGAGAAGCATTTCACGCTGCAATCGCCACTAGATTTGCCAGTGCTATATTTGCCAGTGCCATTTAATTTTAAAGATTTTTTAGGCATAAAAAAGTCCGAAAAAGAAAAACTTTAATCGGACTTTTAAAATAGTTGTCTGCTAGTTTATACCAAGCCAGCACGCTCTAAAAGCGGTTCAATTTTAGGCTCGGCACCACGGAATTTTTTGTATAAATCCATCGGGTTTTCCGTACCGCCTTTTGATAAAATATGATCTCTAAATTTGGTAGCGACTTCTTTATTAAAAATGCCTTCTTCTTTAAAATAGGCAAAGGCATCAGCATCTAAAACTTCTGCCCATTTGTAGCTGTAATAGCCCGAAGAGTAGCCGCCTTGAAAAATATGCGAAAAAGACGTACTCATACAGGTTTCTGGCGATTCAGGGAATAAATCTGTACCTTCAAAAGCCTTGTTTTCTTGGGCTTTTACATTGGTTATTGCTGTGGGGTCTGCGCCATGCCAAGCCATATCAAGCAATCCAAAACTCAATTGGCGTAGGGTTTGCATGCCTTCTTGGAAGGTGGCAGAATCTTTTATTTTTTGCACCAATTCCATCGGAATTAATGCCCCAGTTTCATAATGGGTAGCAAAAAGGGCTAAGGCTTCTTTTTCGTAGCACCAGTTTTCTAAAATCTGACTCGGTAATTCTACAAAATCCCAATACACCGATGTTCCTGATAAGCTAGGATAAACGGTATCGGCAAGCATGCCATGCAAGCCATGCCCAAATTCGTGAAACAAGGTGGTTACTTCATTAAAAGTTAATAAAGATGGTTTGCTCGCTGTGGGTTTGGTAAAATTACAAACGTTAGAGATATGTGGGCGTTCATTGTTGCCATTTTCTACATATTGCGATTTAAACGAAGTCATCCAAGCGCCACCACGTTTGCCTGCTCTTGGGTGAAAATCGGCATAGAATAAAGAAACTAGCTTTTTATTTTCATCATAAACACGGTATGTTTTTACATCTTTGTGGTAGGTG
>JBGSQM010000113.1:0-54939 GCA_041738035.1 Cellulophaga sp. | reverse complement strand
CGTAAATAATTCCTCAGAGTACTGGTAGCTTTACCATTAATGGCAAAACTCCTTTCTAAGGTAAATGCAAGTTGTTTAAATTCAGGTACTTGTGTTAAGGCCGTTTCTAAAATCGTCCTTGGCTTTTTTTAAATACATAATCCTAAGGTTTTTATTATCTCAACAAGATAATGTATTTTTACAAATAGATAAAAGCTTCCGAGGTACGAGGATTAGTTCAACAATACCTATAAGTAATGCGGATTTTGGTGTTAAATCCAAAGTTCTGTGTATATTTAAAGTGTCCGCAAAATCTTTTGGATTTTGCTCCGCCGAAAAAATATAAATCAAAACAAAAAGCTTTGGCTACGGGTTTAAAGGAAAAGGTCTATGCCTAGTACCTGCCTTACTTGCCATAGCCTAGACCGTTGTACGTCACGCTGACAGGCACACATCAAAACTAATATGAACACAAAAATCATCCTCCAAAATATCTCCAAACATATCACTCTCACAGAAGAGGAAGAAGCCTATTTTGTGTCCATGTTGAAAGAAAGAACATTTAAAAACAAACAATACATTGCCAGAGAAGGGGATGTATGCAAACATATAACCTTTATAAATCGAGGCTGTTGTAGAACTTTTAATATTGATAAAAACGGATTTGAACATATTCTAAATTTTGCGTCTCAAGATTATTGGGTTGCCGATTTATACAGCCTTATCTCACAAAGATCTGGAGTGCTTTTCATTCAAGCTATGGAAGAAACAGAAGTTTTACAAATTGCTAAAAGTGATTTAGATAATTTATACCTTAAAATCCCAAAATTTGAACGGATGTTTCGCATTTTAACAGAAAATGCATACGTAGAAACGCAAAATAGAATTATGGAAGGTTTAAGCTTATCGTCTAAAGAACGGTATGCCATTTTCAATAAAAAATACATTACAATAAAAGACCAATTACCACAAAAACAAATTGCTCTTTATCTAGGTGTAACTCCAGAATTTTTTAGCCGTATGAAAAAAAGTTCCAACTCTTAACCTAGGTCATTGGTTGAAGGGTTTGGTCTAAATTACCTTTGTATTTTAATAATCTAAAATTATAAAAATATGAAGGTAAGATCTATAGCATTAGCAGGCTTACTGCTTACAACAAGTTTGGCATTTGCCACGACTCCACAATCCGTTACAGTAATAAAATTTGGCGATGCCAATACTTTATTTATAGGCGACAGTAAATCAGCTACACTTTATGCTTATTCTGTGGCTTCTAGCACCAACATTGAAGCTCAAAAAGCATACAACATCCATGATTTAAGTAGTAAAATTGCCGCATTTGCAAAAGTAGGCGTTATGGATATTATCGTTAGAGATATGGCAATAAATCCAACTTCAAAGGAGGCTTATATTGCGTTTGACACGAAAACCAAAACAGGTTATGTTTCACAAATTATTGTAGCAAATCAAGCTGGAACAATTCGGAAATTTGATTTAGCAAATACAAAACATACCGAAACTAAAATTAATGATGCTCCAACCAGCGATTTGGAAATTTGGGATAAAACCTCTTTGCGTTCTATGACCTTTACCGATATTGATTTTCACAACGGTAAAGTATATATCAGTGGAATGTCTAATGCAGAATTTTCATCGGCTTTGCGGATGGTGGAGTATCCATTTACCAACAAAAAAGTTACAACTTCTTCCGTTGAAATTTTCCATGCTGTTCACGGTCAAAACGAAACCAGAGCTCCTATTCAAACTTTGCAATTTGTAACCCTAAACAACGAAGAGTATATTTTGGCTGCTTATACCTGTACGCCTTTGGTATTAATTCCTGTAAAAGAAATTAAAGATGGAGCACATATTGTAGGCAAAACTATTGCCGAATTAGGATATGGAAATACACCTGTTGATATTATTAAATTCCAATCGGAAGGGTTTGATAAAAAACCGTACGAGGGCATTATTTTGGCAAATAGAAACCGTACTGCACAGTTTATAAATATCAATGATATTAGTAAAAGCACAACAGAAGAAAGTGTAAGCTATGTAGGATTTGCTGAACATACAGGCACACCTATAACCAATTTGCCAATGGTAGGTTTGTTGCAAATAGACGACCAAGACGGCTATCACATAGCTGCATTAAGACGAAATGACGAAACTGGTAGTTTGGAATTGATTTCTTTCTTAAAAAATATGTATTTGCGATTAGATGAATTTGTTTCGGAATATGACATGCCTACCTACAAATACGAAGGTCAACAACTACAAATGAAAGGATATCAAAATATGATGATTCAAGATTTGGGGAAAGACAAGTTTGTTAAAAATTAAGACAAACAATTTATTAAGCAGTTGTATATCTCAAATGTGCAACTGCTTTTAATTATAATTATAATGAAAACATCAAGATTAGAAGCCTTTAGCGATGGCGTTTTAGCCATCATTATTACCATTATGGTATTAGAATTAAAAGCACCTGAAGAAACAAATTTAAAAGGTTTAATTTCTATTGCACCCATTTTTATAAGCTACATAATAAGTTTTGTATATGTAGCAATTTATTGGAATAGCCACCATCATCTCTTTCAAATTACAGAAAAGGTAAATGGAAAAATACTCTGGGCCAATTTACATCTGCTATTTTGGCTTTCTTTAATCCCTTTTACTACCTCATGGATAGGAGAGAATCATATAGAATCTGTGCCTGTTGCTCTTTACGGATTCGTATTTCTTATGAGTGCCATTAGCTTCCTAATATTAAAAACACTAATTCTTAATAATCATGAAAAAACAGCTGCAATTCAGCAAATGATTGGTTCACACAAAAAAGAATATACTTCACTTGCTATTTATATTGTAGGGATTGGCTTTGCATTTATCAATACTTATCTAGCGATTATCTGTTTTATGGGAGTTGCTTCGGTTTGGTTTTTACCTGATTCTAGAATAGAAAGAGAAAAAAATAAGTACAATTAATAGTTAATAATTATTAGAAATTTACAATGAATAAACTCAACTGTTTTTTTTTACTTCTATTTTCAGTAACCACGGTACTGGGGCAAACAAACAACCCGAAAATCGTTGAAGTTTATCCAACTACCGATTCTATTCCTGTAAATATTCTTCGATTTTATATTCAATTTTCTGCCCCAATGCAAGAAATGGATATTTTAAAGCATATAAAATTAAGCAACGAAGAAGGTAAAAATATTACTGGTGTGTTTTTTGAAAATCAATATGAATTGTGGAATGAAAATCGAACAAAAGTTACCTTAATTGTTGACCCAGGCCGAGTAAAATTGGGGCTTTTGGCAAACAATAAAATGGGCAGAGCTTTTGATGTAGGCAAAAGATACACCTTGACCGTTGATAGTTTATTGCTTGATTTTAATGACCAACAATTAAAAGAAAATTTCACCAAAACTTTTATTGCTGTACAAGAAGATACAATACCTCCTGATACAAAATTGTGGCAATTGACATTGCCAAAAGTCAATTCGCAGGATGTCATTACCATGGATTTTAAAGATAAAATAGACCATATTTCTGCTCAAACTTTAATAAAGGTTTTTCAAAATGGTAAAGAAATACAGGGCTTAATTTCATTATCAAACGAAGAACAAAAATATATTTTTAAGCCAGATAAAAACTGGAAAAAAGGGAGTTACCAAATCCTTGTACATCCAAGTTTAGAAGATATTGCTGCCAATTCAATGAATCAAGTTTTTGACCATAAGCCATTAGATTTCAACCCAAAAAATAAAGGCCATTTCACTTTGAATTTCATTATTCAATGATAAAAAATATTTTTTTCACATTCACGCTTTTTCTAATTGCAGTACAAGGGATGGCGCAAGAATTACCATTTATAAAGCCGTTAAGAGCCGAAGAAAATTATAGTATTTTACTTAAAAATGATACGCTCCGTAATACCTTTTTTCTAACGCAATTAAAAGCCATTCAACTCAATAAAAGCAAATCTATTTATTTGAGTTTGGGAGGCGAATTTCGACCTCGTTGGGAACATATCGATAATAAAAACTGGAGTTCTGAAGATGCTGCCGATGAGAATTTTTATTCTCAAAGAATCATGTTTCATACCGATTTGCATTTAGGCAAATATGTTCGTGTTTTTGGGCAACTCACACATGGTTTTGTGTCTTTAAGCGAACCTGTTTATGTGCAGTCCGATAAATTGGATTTGCACCAAGCCTTTGCCGAATTTACAATTCCTATCAAAAATAATACGATAAAATTAAGAGCAGGAAGACAAGAATTATTGCTTGGTTCAGGGCGTTTGATGGCTTTTAGAGATGGTCCAAATAGCCGTAGGAGTTTTGAAATGGTTCGGATTATGTTTGACGGAAAAGGGTTTAATTCAAATTTATTTTTCGGAAGAGAAGTGAAAGTGCCCGAAGGTGTTTTTGATAATAATTCAGCCGATGGACCTTATACTTGGGGTATGGGCTTGACTGCTGATACCAAGAAGTTTTTGGGCAATACAACCGTTTATTATATTGGTTTTGATGCAAAATTAGTAAAGTACAACGATGGAATTAATCCTGAAACCCGCCATACTATCGGATTAAGACGCTTTTGGAATCTTGGAAAACGATTTAAATACAATACTGAACTCAATTATCAATTTGGAAAATTTGGCGATAAAACGATTAGTGCTTTTTCTATTGAAGGCGATTGGCATTACACCTTAATCAACACCAAATTCAAGCCCGATTTCGGATTGAAATTAGATTATATTTCTGGAGACAAAAGTACTGGCGATAAGAAACTCGGAACTTTCAACCCATATTTTAACAATCCTGCCTATTTTGGATTGATTACCCAAGTAGCAGCGATGAATATGTTTGACATTCATCCTTCGGCAAAACTAAAATTAACTGAAAAATTAAGTGCCACCGCAGAAGCTGATTTCTATTGGAGAGCCCAATTGAATGATGGTTTGTATAACGGTTCTAAATCCTTAATTAGAGCATCAAATAACCACCAAAGTCAATGGATTGGATGGCAAAGCGGATTGATATTAGAATATGAAATTAACAGATATTTAAAACTATCCAACGAAACTTATTATTTTGAAGCAGGCGATTTTGTGAAAGAAACTGGCGACTCGAACAATACTTTTTATAACGGTTTAACCATGTGGATTGGGTTTTAAAAAAAAACACGAACGTACAACAAAGCCGTGTTGGATCGTCAATTATCAAAGGCAGAAGAACTCTTTTACCTGATGAACTCACAGGCTCTTTTGTCATCTATCATTCGGGATACGATATAAAAAATGTGCTAGCTGCTAAAGGTCAAGTCCGTTTTACACACTTTTTTATAGAAAATCTTGGCTTGACCTCAGGAGCCTACTATTTAATGCTTTTTTGTGCTATAGAATTAAATCAATTTACTTTTGCATCTGCCTACTTAACTTTTAGTCCTATAGAAGGCAAAGACGAAAATTTAATTAATTCTTTAAATAGAAACGGAGAGCCTAAAACTCAAAATGCAAGAAATACGGTTATTAGTTCTATAGGATCTTTTTGGGAATGAGCTATAGACTTACTAAAAAAACTAAAGGACAAAAGATATGTCCTGCTTGCAAATTGAACCATAAACCCTATTGCGTTAAAGAATCGGAATTTTGCCTTGCTATTGTAAAAAAAGATAAATTTAGTATAGAAAGAATACCAGATGCTGAATTTTTTTTTAGAATTTACGAATAGCACTATAGTAAAAATCGGCAAAACTAATGTTTACAGTTTTTTTATCTAGAAAGACAGGCCAAAAGTGTAAAAATCCAATAATCGAAATATCTAATCATCCAAAAATCAAACTAACGCAACTTAAAATCAACTAAAAAATATCAATACTTCCTTTTCCTTCTCTGATGACGATAGGTTCTTCTTCTGATAAATCGATAACTGTTGAAGCAACATTGTTGCCATAACCGCCATCAATAACAATATCAACTAAATTTTGCCATTTTTCGTAAATCAATTCTGGATCCGTAGTGTATTCTAACAATTCGTCTTCATCCCGTATGGAAGTTGATACAATAGGGTTTCCCAGACCCTCAACGATAGCTTTGGTAATGCTATTGTCTGGAACCCTAATCCCTACTGTTTTTTTCTTTTTAAATTCTTTAGGTAAATTATTATTTCCTGGAAGAATAAAGGTATAGGGGCCGGGTAAAGCACGTTTTAAGATTTTAAATGTTCTGGTGTCAATTTGCCTTACATAGTCCGATAAATTACTCAAATCTGCACAAATAAAAGACCAATTGGCTTTATCTAACTTTATCCCTTTAATCCTTGCTATTTTTTCTAAAGCCTTTGTATTGGTAATATCGCAGCCTAAACCATACACTGTATCCGTGGGATAAATTACCAAGCCGCCTTTCTGCAAAACAGAGACTACTTTTTTGACTTCCTTAGGATTAGGATTCTCTGGATATATTTTTATAAATTCGGCCATAATTTAATACCAAATAAAACATGATACAAATTACAATAAAATTTTGCCACTTAAAAGCTTAAACAGATTTTTAATTGAATGCCGATTAATTTAAAACTTATGAAAAATATTATCCAATGTTTAGTGCTTTTATTTTTTACTTTGAGCTTTTTAGGCTGCGAAACTGAAAATCCTAAACCAGAAAATCAATCTATCGAACTGGATTACAAACAAATGCTCAATATTTCTTAAGGGGATAATGTAAGACAGGTGGATGATATTTATCTTCCGAAAAATAGAAATTCTGAAATAAAGATAGTGATTTTAATTCACGGCGGTGGCTGGTTTGAAGGCGATAAGGTGGACATGAACGGTTTTAAAGATTTTATCCAACAAAATTTTTCTAATATGGCGGTCATAAATATGAATTATCGCTTGGCTACCAATACCATTAATCCCCACCCGATGCAAGTTAATGATATCACGGTATTGGTCAATCAATTAAAAACAAAAAAGAAAGAATATGCCATTGGCGAAGAATTAAGTTTTATTGTGGTCAGTGCCAGAGCTCATTTATCCCTTCTCTGGAGTTATGCTTATGACACAAAAAAACAGGTTAATTGGGTGTGCCGTATTGTTGGACCGACCAATTTAATCGACGAAAACTACTCAAATACCCAAAACCAAGACTTAAAAAAAATGCTCGGCAGATTTTGAACAGATACAAATTTTTTAAAATCTGCTAGCCCTTTATAACAAGTTAAAAGCACCGCCCCACCAACCGCTTTGTTTTATGGCGGTGTTGACCCTTTAATCCCTAACTCTCAATGGCGAGATTTAGAAACCAAACTCATTGAGCTTATACCAATTATGAATTTAAATAGGTCTAAAGAATTTGAATTATATTGTGTTCAGATGAAATAGAAAATCAAAGCATAGCATTAGCTACTTTTTTATTTTTTATTGAAATATGGGCGCAATAGAAACAAATTATTGGGCTTATTTGGATTCATAATCGGTATTAAAGTTCCGTATGAACGCAAGTTGTATGCAAATGAAGCTCATGGTTGGATATTATTATCCCTTTTAGATACATCAATTAGACTAAAATCTTTTATTGAAAAATATAATTAGAAAGAAAATTTAAAGAAAAGTATGGTTCCGTCGGATTCTGGTTTTAGCAATGAAATCGTGCTAAGCAAAGTTGTGGAATGATTAAACTTTCACAAAGTAGATTTCACATAGTTATACACAAAAAACAAACTACCCAATAACTTCCAATTTAGCAAAACGAAGCAATAATTTTTTGATACCGGCACCTTCAAACTGAATTTCAGCTTTTCTATCATTACCAACGCCATCTAAATTCAATACTTTACCCCTACCAAATCGAGTGTGGTTTACCATGCTGCCTTCTTGTAAATTAGGATCTATAACATTAGTATTCCCTATAGGTTGCGCCAACTCTGGTTTTAACCTTCTTAGTTTCTGTAATTGATTTTCATTCGGTTTTAAGGTGGTTGGTGGTACACCTTTCGTTGGTTTTTCTTGACGCAATTTACTTTTGTCAACATCCCCAAAAATATCAGTATCAATTAATGATTTATACCGATAACTGGGCTTGTCAATAGGTGTTAAATTCTCGACATATTGTTCATCAATCTCTTCTAAAAACCGACTAGGTTCTGCATCAATTAGTTTTCCCCAACGGTATCGATTTTGAGTATAAGTTAAATAAGCTTGTTTTTCTGCTCTGGTTAATGCCACGTAAAACAATCGGCGTTCTTCCTCCAACTCGCTTCGTGTACTCATGCTCATCCCTGACGGAAATAAATCTTCTTCCATTCCCACGATATACACATACGGAAATTCTAATCCTTTTGCTAAATGTATGGTCATTAATGCCACACGATCATCATCACCTTTGTCATTATCTAAATCTGTGGCAAGAGCAGCATCCTCTAAAAATTCACTAATATTTCCTGTAGCATCAACTACTTCTCTTTGCCCCTCCACAAAATCTTTAATCCCATTAAGCAACTCCTCGATATTATCCATACGGGCAATTCCTTCAGGAGTACCATCTTTTTTAAATTCTAATAAAATACCTGTTTTTTTAGCAACATGTTCTGATAAAGCAAAAGCATCGGCAGTTTCATTCATAATCTGAAAACTCTTAATCATATTGGTAAAATCTACCAACTTATTGGTGGTGCCAGAATTTATTTTAAGATTTATTTTGTCTAAATTTTCAATAACTTCAAAAATAGAACGCCCATAATGATTTGCTGCCACTGTGAGTTTATCAATGGTACTCTGCCCTATTCCACGAGCCGGAAAATTTATGATTCTTTTTAACGCCTCTTCATCTTTTGGATTGATCACCAATCGCAAATAAGAAAGTACATCTTTTATTTCTTTGCGTTGGTAAAACGATAATCCCCCATAAATACGATACGGAATATCTCTTTTTCTAAGCGCATCTTCAATAGCTCTGGATTGGGAATTGGTGCGATATAAAACAGCAAAACTTCCATTAAGCATTTGGTACTGCATGCGATTTTCAAAAATAGAACCGGCTACAAATCTACCCTCCTCTGCATCCGTTGGGCTGCGATGAATTTTGATGGCTGTACCATCATCATTATCTGTCCAAACTACTTTTTCTAATTGATTTTTATTTTTAGCGATGATAGAATTCGCAGCATTGACAATATTTCTAGTAGAACGATAATTTTGTTCCAAACGGTACATGGCAACATCATCATAATCTTTTTGAAAATTTAAAATATTACTGATATTTGCACCTCGAAAAGAATAAATACTCTGAGCATCATCGCCAACCACGCAAATATTCTGAAATTTATCAGATAATGCTTTTATGATCAGGTATTGTGAGTGATTTGTATCTTGGTACTCATCGACTAATATATAGCGAAAACGATCTTGATATTTGGCTAAAACTTCGGGAAAACGATTTAACAATTCGTTGGTTCTCAGCAATAAATCATCAAAATCCATCGCTCCAGCTTTAAAACATCGATCTACATAATTTTGATAAATATCGCCCATTCTTGGACGTTTCGCCATGGCATCAGCCTCCTGTAATTCAGGATTATTGAAATACGCACGAACGGTAATTAAACTATTTTTATAAGATGATATTCTGTTTTGTACCTGTTTGTACTTATAAATATCTTTATCTAAACCCATTTCTTTTATGATAGCGGACATTAAACGTTGCGAGTCTTGGGTGTCATAAATGGTGAAATTGCTAGGAAAGCCTAGTTTATCGCCATCATAACGCAATAATTTTGCGAAAACGGAATGGAAAGTACCCATCATCAAGTTCTTAGCTTCCGAATTTCCAACAATATTCGCAATACGATTTTTCATCTCGCGTGCGGCTTTATTGGTAAACGTAAGTGCCAAAATATTAAAGGCATCAACGCCTTTGCTCATGAGGTAAGCAATTCTAAAGGTTAAAACACGTGTTTTTCCAGAACCAGCACCTGCAATGACAATTAAAGGGCCATCTTTATGTAATACTGGTGCTTTCTGAGCTTCATTTAACTGATTGATATAGTTTTCCAAGGTTATTTTATTAAATTTCTACGGAGGCGTGAATTTAATGATAATTGACAGTAAACAAAAGTCTTGCTTTTATTAATTATGAACAATAATACCCCATTCAATCGAATTTGAATATATTTGAAAAGCTATAAAGCAATTAATGTATTTAATTTTTTTAACTATTTAAAAATGAGAACGATACTACTTTTTATAATTTCATTTTACCTATGCGCTATTTCGGGAACTGCCCAAGAAAAAACTGCAGGACCTATTATTTTTGACTTTGGAAAAGTTTTTACCATAGATAATCCTGAATTTAAAACAGATACTTCTCTAGTATTTAAAGTTGTTTTTGATGTGATGCAAACTTCTGATAAAAATGAGAATCTCAATATATCCATAGAAACCGCTGCACGTTTTTTAAACATGCACGCACAAGCTGGTGTTCCGCCTAAAAATTTGCATGTTGCCATAGTCGTACATAATTTGGCCACGAAAGATATTATTAGCCATGAAACCTATCAAAAGAAGTTCGGAATAAACAATCCCAGTGGGGAACTTATAAATGCTTTACTTGCCGTTGGCGGGCAAGTTATTGTTTGCGGCCAGTCGATAAATTCAAGAGGTTTTAAAAAAGAAGAATTACTGCCGGGTGTACAAGTATCACTCTCTGCTATGACCGCTCTTTTACAATTGCAAAATGACGATTATAAACTTATAAAATTTTAAATTATGTATAAATTTGTACTAGGTTGCTGCCTACTTATTGGTGGTTCTTTAATGGGACAAAATGCCACTTTAGATAAAGATTACAAAAGTGTTGAAGCTAAAGTGATCGATTGGCGCAGAAATTTTCACCAATATCCAGAATTATCGAACAGAGAGTTTAAAACTGCCGAGAAAATAGCAGAACACTTAAAATCTTTAGGAATAGAAGTACAAACAGGAGTCGCCGTAACTGGCGTAGTGGGCATTTTAAAAGGAAATAAACCTGGGAAAGTCATAGGTTTACGTGCTGATATTGATGGTTTACCTGTTACGGAGCGCAATAATTTACCGTATAAATCAGTCGAAATTGGGGAATTCGCAGGCGAAAAAGTAGGGGTAATGCATGCTTGCGGGCATGATACGCATATTGCTATTTTAATGGGCGTTGCCGAAGTTTTATCGAAAAATAAAGACAAAATAAAAGGCACTATTAAATTTATTTTTCAACCTGCAGAAGAAGGTGCACCTCCAGGGGAAGAAGGTGGAGCATCTTTAATGATTAAAGAAGGCGTTTTGGAGAATCCGAAAGTCGATGCTATTTTTGGCTTGCATATAAATTCCGATACACCCGTAGGTACTATTCGCTATAAATCCGGTGGCACTATGGCAGCCGCGCAACGTTTTGTTATCCATGTAAAAGGAAAACAAAGTCATGGTTCTCAACCCTGGGCTGGTGTAGATCCTATTTTAATAAGTGCTAAAATTATCGACGGATTGCAAACCATCATCAGTCGTGAAGCAGAATTGACTAATGAAGCTGCAGTAATTACCGTAGGCAAAATTACTAGTGGTGTTAGGTTTAATATTATTCCCGAAAGTGCCGAGATGATAGGTACTATTAGAACGCTTGATTACGATATGCAAAAACTCATTAATCGTAGAATGGAAGAAATGGTGCCTGCCTTAGCAAAAGCTTATGGTGGCGATGCAACAATTGAAATTACAAACAGCACCGAAATCACCTATAATGATCCAAACTTAGTTCTACAGATGGTGCCGACCATGGAACGTGTTGCCGGTAAAAACAATGTTCAAACTCAAAAAGCCGTTACTGGCGCAGAAGATTTTTCATACTTTCAAAAAGTAATTCCCGGTTTTTATTTCTTCTTAGGTGGAATGGCTCCCGAAAATACAGAAGCATTCCCGCACCATACGCCAGATTTTAAAATTGATGATAGCGGTCTTTTATTAGGTGTAAAAACATTAACGGAAATGAGTTTAGATTTTTTGAATAAAAGTTGATCTTTTTAATATAATAATTTTTTAACTTAATAATGTAGCAGTTATTGATTTGAAGGTGTGATGATTTGAAAATTATTTTTTAGGCCCTTGAATAAATGTAATAAATAATTTATGCAACAATGGTTCAATTATTGATTTGCCAATTGATAAAATAATCCAATGGATGTCTAAAATCTAATAATCTCATAATCCAACAATCCTAAGATCCAAAAAGATGATAAAAATTTACCATAACCCAAGGTGTAGAAAATCTCGTGAAGGTTTAGCTATTCTTAAAGGTTCTGGAAAACAATTTGAAGTAATTAACTATTTAGAAGATGTCCCTACTAAATCGGAAATTAAAGAAATATTAAAGCTTTTAAAAATAAACGCAATTGACTTGGTTCGGAAAAATGAAACTATTTGGAAAGAAAACTACAAAAACAAAATCCTTTCAGAAGATGATCTTATAGCCGCTTTTATGGAACATCCCAAATTAATTGAAAGACCTATAGTTATCCTTAATGATAAAGCGATAATAGGTCGGCCACCAAATTTAATTACAACTATTCTCTAATCTATCAAATGACTCAATTTAGAGTTTAAAAATATTTTAACAAACATTTAACCAAGAACCATTAAACCTTATACTAGTTTTAAAATCTAACACCTTCAATATGAAAAAGTATCAAAATTTTTTAGTTGTCTTAAGTTTATTAATATCTGGTTACGCCCAAGCTCAAGGTCAATTTGGTAGAGGCGGAATGGGAATGCAAAGAAACCAAATGCCAGAAACCAATACGCAAGAACCTCCAAAGCCTTTAACAGCCGAAGAAATTGTTGATCAAGAAATGCCTAAAATTACTGAGACCCTTAATTTAAACCCTTTTGAGGAAGCAATTCTAAGAACTACCTTAACCAAATACATTCAAAAAAGAATTGAATTATCAATTTTGAAATTACCTGCTGAGAAAACCAGAGAGGCCATGGAAAAAATTGTAAAAGAACAGGATGAAGAATTAAAATTAAATTTGCCCGCAGAAAAATACGAAGCTTTTACACAACTTCAAAAAGATGGATTTAAGCCACAGAAGAAAAAAAAGAAAAAGAGTAAAGATTAATTAGAAGCCTACGAATGAGAAAATTATTTCCTTTTATTTTATGTTTATTAAGCCTAACAACATTTGCACAAAGATCAGAACTAGAAAAAACAATTAAAATAACAGGTATTATTCTCGACCAAGAAACGGGTCAAGCTTTGGAATATGCAACCTTAGTTTTACAAAGTGTTGCCGACCCAAATAAGGTTACAGGTGGTATTACCGATGTAAGCGGTAAATATAACGTAGAAACCACACCTGGACAATACAATATAAGTCTTGAATATATTGGCTATAAAAGCTACCGACTTACAAACCAAACGCTCAATAAATCTCTAGACTTAGGAACCATTAAGCTAGCTCCGGACGTGGAACAATTAGAAGGTATCGAGGTTGTAGCCGAAAAAACCACAGTAGAACTAAGACTAGATAAAAAAGTATACAATGTTGGTCAAGATTTAACGGTTAAGGGCGGTTCTGTTACTGATGTTCTATCGAACGTACCTTCTGTTTCTGTTGATGTTGAAGGTAATATAAGTCTTCGTGGTAATGAGAGTGTCCAAATTTTAATCAATGGAAAGCCGTCAGCACTTTCGGGTTTAAGTCCTGAGGCATTGCGACAACTTCCCGCAGATGCCATTGAAAAAGTAGAAGTCATCACCAACCCCTCAGCGCGCTACGATGCAGAAGGAACTGCAGGTATTTTGAACATCATTCTAAAACAAAGTAAAACGGAAGGCGTTAATGGTTCCGTGAATGCTTTTGTAGGTTATCCAGATAATTTAGGCGGGACTCTAAGTTTAAATCTTAGGAATGAAAAGTTTAATATTTTTACGAATACCACTTATCAATACCGTTCTGCTCCAGGAAATGCCTTGTTTGATCAAGAAAATTTTAATCCAGACGGCAGCACGGCATCATTTCAAAAAGAAGTACGGCAATACAATCGTCAAGATGCTAGTTTTAATACCAATTTTGGGTTTGAGTTGTTTTTAGATGAGACTAGCAGTATTACAAATTCTTTTGTTTATGGAAAAAGTAATGGCGAAAATACCGTAAATATTGATTTTGATAACTTTGATCAAAATAATAATCCGACTATCGAAAGAAACAGAGGTACTTTGGAGGACGAAACAGATGAAAACATACAATACTCTGTAAATTATCAGAAAAAATTTAATAGCGAAGGCCATTTATTGACAGCAGATTATCAATATTCAGTTAATAGAGACGTAGAAAGTTCTATTATAGAAGAACAAATAGTAAACAGGAACATAAATTTAGATACAGAACGTACCATAAATGATGAACAGCTTAAAAATCAATTGTTACAATTTGATTATGTTTTGCCTTTTGGCAAAGACAATAAATCACAGTTTGAATTAGGGTATCGAGGAACTTTTAATGTTTTTACTACAGATTTTGATTTTGGAATTAGGCAACCAGACGGAAATTTTAACTCAGATCTAAACTTTAGTAATGTTTTAATATATGAGGAATATGTGAATGCTGCTTATACACAACTAGGCAGCCAATGGGGCAAGTTTAATGCTTTGGCTGGCTTACGAATGGAAGCATCAGACATTGGTATAAATTTGGTGAACTCCAATGAAAATACGGATAAAGATTATATCAATTGGTTTCCTTCTGTTTTCTTGGGTTATGAATTTTCTGAGACCGAACAAGTAACACTGAGCTACAGCAAAAGATTGCGAAGACCAAGAGCTTTCTTTATTAATCCTTTCCCTTCTAGATCTAGTAATACCAATCTTTTTCAAGGAAATCCTGATTTAGATCCTGCTTTTACTGATGCTTATGACTTAGCTTACTTAAAACGATGGGAGAAAATAACTTTTACGACATCGGCATATTTAAATAGTACAACAGGTGTTTTTCAGTTTGTTACTCAAGAAACTGGAGATTTTGTTGAAATTGTAAATCCAGACGATACAAACAACCCTGTTTTGGTGCCCGTACAAGTGCGTAAACCCATTAATTTAGCAACTGATAAAAGATTGGGAATGGAATTTACCACCACCTATACCCCAAAGAGAAATTGGCGTTTAACCTGGAATTTAAACCTTTTTCAACAAGCCTTACGCGGCGATTTTAGTTTTATAAATAGTAATAACGAGTTAATCGTACAAGATTTTGATACGGACAACTTTACGTGGTTTACAAACTTTAACTCGAAGATTCCGCTTCCTGGTGATATTGATTTTCAAACTATTATTTTTTATTCAGGTAGACAAATCGATGCGCAAAGTGTTAATAAGGGCATCCTTAGTACCAATTTAGCATTTAGTAAAGATGTGATTAAAGACAAGGCAACCTTATCCTTTAACGTAAGCGATTTGTTTAATTCTCGCCTTAGAAGAAGCAATATTACTACAGCAAACGTTAATACATACAGTGAATTTCAATGGCAAGAAAGACAATTTACCCTGTCTTTTTTATATCGCTTTAATCAACCAAAAGGATCGAATAAAGAAAACCGAAACAATAATCCTGGTGGAGGACAAAATGATTTTGAAGGTTAAGAACCTTCTCAAGTAGTCATAAAAAAAGAAGCCCATTGGCTTCTTTTTTTATATGCTATCAAATAATTTAAAGTTTATAATTTCTCTTTTTCCAATTTTGCCTTTTTAGCTTCTCGTCTTTCTTTTAACATTTCTAAAATATTACCACCTACCCAATAAGGAATAACAAAAGTCAATAAAAAAATCATTAACCAAAAACCTATGGTTAAAATGGTTAAAAACGCTATAAATCCTAAATATTGGTCAAACTCAAACATAATATCCTAATTTTAATACTACAAAGATAGTTTGAAAATGGCTAACTGTACAACTGAAATCAAAAAAAATCTATAAAAAAATTCAAGACTACCCCAAAAAAATAGCGAATGCAATATCTTTGTGATATACATAAAAAAAGTAGTATGAGTTACAGAATAGAAAAAGATACTATGGGAAACGTTCAAGTCCCATCTGATAAATATTGGGGAGCACAAACAGAACGCTCTCGCAACAATTTTAAAATTGGAACACCAGCCTCTATGCCCTTAGATATTATTTATGGTTTTGCTTATTTAAAAAAAGCAGCAGCTTATACCAATGAAGCCTTAGGAGTTCTGAGTAAGGAGAAAAGAGATTTAATTTCAAAGGTATGCGATGAAATTTTAGCGGGAAACCATGATGACCAATTTCCATTAGTGATTTGGCAAACAGGTTCTGGTACACAAAGCAATATGAATGTTAATGAGGTTATTGCCAATCGTGCGCAGGAATTAGCTGGAAAAGTAATTGGAGAGGGAGAAAAAGCCATAGAGGCCAATGATGATGTAAACAAGTCTCAATCTTCAAACGATACTTTCCCTACGGGAATGCACGTTGCCGCATATAAAAAAATTGCAGAAGTAACCATTCCCGGTGTCCTGCAATTAAGGGAAACATTACAAAAGAAAGTTGTTGAGTTTAAAAATGTAGTTAAAATTGGTCGTACCCATTTAATGGATGCAACTCCCCTAACCCTAGGACAAGAATTTTCAGGTTATGTTTCTCAGTTAGACCATGGTTTAAGAGCACTTAATAATACCTTGCCGCATCTTTCTGAACTGGCCTTAGGAGGTACCGCCGTTGGTACAGGATTAAACACTCCAGTAGGTTACGATGTTTTAGTTGCAAAATATATTGCCGAATTTACAGGTTTACCTTTTATTACAGCTGAAAATAAATTTGAAGCTTTAGCTGCTCACGATGCCATTGTTGAAAGCCATGGTGCCTTAAAACAATTGGCCGTCGCCTTAAATAAAATTGCCAATGATATTAGGATGATGGCTTCAGGACCACGTTCTGGGATTGGCGAAATTATTATCCCTGCTAATGAACCCGGAAGTTCTATTATGCCTGGTAAAGTAAATCCTACCCAATGCGAGGCTTTAACAATGGTTTGTGCTCAAGTGATGGGTAATGATGTTGCAATAAGCGTTGGCGGAACTCAAGGGCATTATGAATTGAATGTGTTTAAACCCATGATGGCATCAAACATATTACAATCAGCTCAGTTATTGGGCGATGCCTGCGTAAGTTTCGATGAACATTGTGCGGTGGGCATTGAACCTAATCACGAGGTTATAAAACAACTATTGAACAACTCGCTGATGCTGGTTACGGCGTTAAATACTAAAATAGGGTATTATAAGGCGGCTGAAATTGCAAATACAGCTCATAAAAATGGAACTACTTTGAAAGAAGAAGCCGTAAATTTAGGCTATGTAACTGCCGAAGATTATGATAACTGGGTAAAACCAGAGGATATGGTGGGCAGCCTAAAATAAAATAGTAAATAGTATAAATATTGAAGTAAGAAAAAAGGGGTAATCAATTGAATGATTCACCCCTTTTTTTGTTAATGGATAGTTTTTTTATTTTAAGGCAAACTTACTAGTTCCAAGTAATTTAAGCTTATTGTCATAGACATTCACCATATAATTTCCTTTTTGGAAATCACCCGCGGGTTTATTAATAAAATCACAAACATCTAATGCTTTGTTCTCATAATAAAAAGAAGTTGCTTTACTATAGGTTACCGAAGCACCAGATTCAGCAGTTTTAGAAAAACTTTCTCCTAAAACGTTTCCTTGAGGATCTAAAACTTCAATATAAAATTGTTTATCACCAGCTTGTGCAATAGCGTTGTTAGTCAAAGTAAAACATACTTTAAATTTATCAGTACCTCCTGCCCTTTGCGTAGAAACCAATTTTCCGCTATTTCGCTCTTTAACGGCGTCAACAGATAATTTTGAAATATTTAAAGCTGAACCTCTTTCAACAGCATCAGCCAATTGTGTGTTTTGAACCACTAATGAATCGTTAAAAACAGTTTGCTTTTCTAACTCAACAAAAGTACTATCTCGCTGCATTACTAACCTACTGTTATAACGTGTTAAAGAATCTACTTTTCTTAACAACTGCTCTCTTTCTTTAGTAAGTACACTAACTTGTCTTCTGAATTTCCCTAATGCGGCAATATCTAAACGCATTGTTTTGACCGAATCAAGATACTTTGCAATATTATTTCTTGCAGTTACTAATTCATCGTTAGTAGCATTGCTCTCTAATATGGCTTTGTCATATTCTGAACGAAGGCTTGTTAAATCTTCAACTACTAATTCCTTTTCTTTGTTGAGTTGCAAGGTATTGTCTTGTTTTTCTTTATACAGGCTTACCGTATAAATTACTAAACCTACTAACAATACCAATAATAGCCCAGCTATTACCTTTAATCCATTATTACTTTTAGTTTCTGTCATAATCAAAAAAAATTAAATGTTACTTTTTTAGTTTTCTTCTTTCGAAGTGTTTTGTTTGTATCTGGTTGATATACGTATTAATTGTAAATTTAGATTTTTTGTTGCGATTTAGTTTCTAAAAAGTGGCTTTATTATTCATGGTTTAAAAAGTAGTTTAGAATAATTTTAACTTATCAACCTAAATGATGCTGCTAAATATAAAAGTTTAACCAGAACTTGCTCAGTGGGTTGTTTTTGTTTTCTTATATGATAAAAAAATAAGAACTCGAGAAATAAGCTATTGATTTATTTTAAATTTAAAGGTTTTAAAATAAGTCCAGAGTTATTAAAATTTACCCTTAAATTTACACAAAAAGCGATTGGGATAGAATAATTTTGTTTTCGAACAAATAACTTATCCATGCTTTATATCTTTATAAAAAATTCGTTTCTAAGAAATAAAACTTAAAATGAAATTAGCTCTCTACAGAAAGTAGTCTTAAAAATTAAACTTTTATTATATAATTGATATTTATGAAATACATATTTTCCTCAGTACTAATATTAATGGTACTTACATCTTGTAAAGAAACCCAGAAATCAGAAACTAAAAATGAAATAGCACAAACGGAAACGATGCTTGTAAGCAATGCAGATGAGGTAACAATAACCCCTATAGAACATGCAACAGCCGTTTTACAATGGGGAGAAATTACAATTTATATCGATCCCGTCGGAGGAGCCGAAGCTTTTAAAAATCAGAAAAAGCCAGATTTGATTCTGGTTACAGATATCCATGGCGATCATTTTAATTTGGAAACACTAGATTCTTTAGATACATCGAAGGCCAAAATAATATTGCCACAGGAGGTAGCTGATAAAATGTCTGAAAATTATAGCCCGCAATTAGATGTTTTGAACAATGGCGAATCTAAAGAACGATATGGGATCACCGTTGAAGCAATTCCTATGTATAATCTGCGTAAAGAAGCACTTAATTTTCATACCAAAGGCAGGGGAAATGGCTATGTTTTATCAAAAGGGAATCAAAGAATTTATTTTTCTGGCGATACTGAAGATATTCCCGAAATGCGCGCACTTGAAAATATTGATAAAGCATTTATCTGCATGAATTTGCCTTATACAATGACAGTAGAAAGTGCCGTGAGTGCTGTTCTAACTTTTAAACCAAAAGAAGTATATCCATACCATTACAGAGGCAAACCTGAGGTAAGTGATGTCTCTAAATTTAAAAAACTAGTGAATGAAGGTGATGATGCTATTAAAGTTATCCAATTAGATTGGTATCCTAATGCTGAGTATTAAGTTGAAAAATTAAAGTTCCATAAAATAAGATGGATTAGTTCGTCATACTTAGAGAAAATTTATATCATTCTTGTCCAAAAAATGAAGCCATTTCCAATTATCCAACAATCTAAAAATCCAATAATTTAAAAATTGTTTGAACATTAAACTTGAAACTCTTAAACTTATAAACCTAGCTTAACGTATCAACTTTTTATATTTAATACGTTTTGGCATTAAATCACCACCTAGACGTTTCTTTTTATTTTCTTCATATTCTGAAAATCCACCTTCAAAGAAATAGACTTCACTATTCCCTTCAAAAGCTAAAATATGCGTACAAATTCTGTCCAAAAACCAACGATCGTGAGAAATTACCACTGCACATCCTGCAAAATTTTCTAAACCTTCTTCTAAGGCTCGTAAAGTGTTTACATCTAAATCGTTGGTTGGCTCATCTAAAAGCAATACGTTGCCTTCTTCTTTTAGCGTCATCGCCAAATGCAAACGGTTGCGCTCTCCGCCTGACAACATACTTACTTTCTTATTTTGTTCACTTCCTGAAAAGTTAAATCTACTTAAATAAGCCCTAGAATTTACTGGCCTTCCGCCCATCATAATCAACTCTTGCTCGTTGCTAAAGTTCTGCCATATTGTTTTTTCAAGGTCTATATTAGAATGACTTTGATCAACATAGGCAATTTTGGTAGTATTGCCAACAATAAATTCCCCTTTGTCCGCCTTTTCCTCTCCCATAATCATTCTGAAAATGGTGGTTTTACCAGCTCCGTTTGGACCAATTACCCCTACTATACCCGCTTGTGGTAACTTAAAATTTAAATCTTCATATAACAATTTTTCTCCATAAGCCTTACTTACGCCAACGGCTTCAATAACATTAGTCCCCAAACGTGGACCGTTGGGGATGTAAATTTCCAGATTTTCATCTAGCTGCTTTTGATCTTGACTCATTAATTTGTCGTAATTATTCAAACGCGCTTTTTGCTTGGTTTGGCGGCCTTTAGCGCCTTGTCTAACCCACTCCAACTCTCGTTCTAGTGTTTTTTGACGTTTAGAGGCTGTTTTGCTTTCTTGCGCCATGCGTTTTGATTTTTGGTCTAACCAGCTAGAATAATTTCCTTTCCAAGGAATGCCTTCTCCCCTGTCTAACTCCAAAATCCAACCCGCAACGTTATCTAAAAAGTATCTATCGTGGGTTACGGCAATTACAGTTCCTTTGTATTCAGCTAAATGATGTTCTAACCAATGCACCGATTCTGCATCTAAGTGGTTGGTAGGTTCATCTAACAATAAAATTTCTGGTTCTTGTAATAATAATCTGCATAAAGCGACACGTCGGCGCTCGCCACCAGACAAATTCTTGATCGGAGCATCGCTATCTGGAGTTCGTAAGGCATCCATCGCTATTTCTAACTTCGTGTCTAATTCCCAAGCGTTCGAGGCATCAATTTGATCTTGTAATTCCGCCTGTCGCGCCATAAGCTTGTCCATTTTATCCGCATCAGAATATACTTCTTCCAACCCAAACATATCGTTTATCTTGTTATATTCATCAAGAATAGCAACGGTCTCTGCGACACCTTCTTTTACAATTTCTAATACTGTTTTACTGTCATCTAACTGCGGTTCTTGCTCTAAATAGCCTACTTTATAGCCCGGAGAAAAAACTACATCACCCTGAAAATTCTTATCAACTCCAGCTATAATTTTTAATAAGGTTGATTTTCCAGAGCCATTAAGACCTAAAATGCCAATTTTAGCACCGTAGAAAAAACTTAGATATATATTTTTAAGCACAGGCGTATTGGCCGTTTTATATGTTTTAGTAACTCCAGTCATGGAGAAAATTACTTTCTTATCGTCAGACATTTTTTAAGTTGTAAGTGTTAAATTTTAAGGGTTAAATGGATGTTGGGTTCTGGGTGTTGGTTAAAACAATGTTTCTGATTTCTGATTTCTGGTTTCAAGATTAAGTTTTTCTACATTTGACCTTTTATCTTCGACATAAATCTCAATTATACATTTTTAATTTTCAATTATTAAACTCTTCCTTTTAAGGCATTAAAAACCCACGCGATGGCGAAGAAGCCTATACCCACTGATGCAAAACCCCAGCCTGCAACATCATCATACCTAAACGCTCCGAGCGCAATAAGTGCTAAGCCTACAAGAATCATTATAAATGTGGCCCATGCAAGTACGGTGTTTTTATTCATTCCCATAATTTCGTCTTTTTTTGGTTTTAGTTTATTGGCAACTTCAAATATCGGTAATTTAAAAGAATTTCTGCCTTAGAAAATGGTAAAAAATTAATTCTCGAACGGAAAAGTAATTCCTGTTGTTTTTCGAATATCATCTAATAAACCGATCAAATCTAAACTGTTTTGATGGCTCCATAATTTACTTTCCAAATTTGAACTTCGCAAACAAGAATTAACTTCTTGTATTTCATAAAAGTAACCTCGACCATTGGTAGGCATCTTAAAATGAGTGATTTCATCTTCAATTTCTAAGGCATAGCCTTGAGCTTCATGCCACCTTGGATCTATAAAAATAGCACCTTTAGTGCCTGAAATCTCAGCTTTCATTTCGGACTTAGAATTTAAACCACTGTACAGAACCGCTTGTGCATCAGGATAATCAAACAATATAGATGTTTGCATTTCTATTCCGGTTTTAAAAAATTTAGAGGATGCCTGAATATTATCTGGTTTTCCTAGCAATAAGTATGATAAAAAAATAGGATAAATTCCGATATCCAGCAAAGAACCACCTGCCAAAGCTGGATTCAAAAGTCGGTTACTTTCATCTCTATGCATAGCAGGAAAGGCAAAATCAGCGTGAATATATTTAATTTCCCCAATAATACCTGCTTCAATAAGTTGTTTTACTTTTTGAATTGTAGGATTAAATCTGCTCCACAAAGCTTCCATCAAAAACACCTTATTTTTTATGGCAGCTTCAATCATTTTTTCGACCTCCCCCCTATTTACGCCCATTGGTTTTTCACACAAAACGTGTTTCCCATGCTTCATGGCTTCAATGGCGTGCTTTGCATGAAAGGCATGCGGTGTTGCAATATAAATTACTTCAACTTCTTTACAATTAAATAAGGCTTCGTAAGTGTCAAAATAATATTTAGACTTATATTTTTCAGAAAATTCTAGTGCCTTTTCTGCACTTCTTGAGGCGACCGCGATTATCTGAGCGTCATCAGCTAATAATAAATCTTTTACAAAATGATGAGCTATACTTCCCAGCCCTAAAATTCCCCATTTTATTTTACGCATCCTTTTAACATTTGAATTTACACAAAGTTAATCCTTATCTTTATGCTTCCAAAAAAGAAACGAATACATCTATGGACATTAACTTCAATAAAAACGAAGACCACAATAAATTACTTTTATCAGATTTAAAAAGAAGACTAGCTACCGTGAGTTTAGGTGGTGGCAAAAGCAGCATTGAAAAGCAACATAATAAAGGGAAAATGACGGCCAGAGAGCGCATTGAGTATCTTCTAGACAATGCTGCTGATGCTATAGAAATTGGCGCTTTTGTAGGTGATGGAATGTATGAGGAGCACGGCGGTTGCCCTTCTGGCGGTGTTATTGTGAAAATCGGATTTGTGCAAGGCAAGCAATGTATTGTTGTTGCAAATGATGCTACGGTAAAGGCTGGGGCCTGGTTTCCCATAACGGCTAAAAAGAATTTAAGAGCACAAGAAATTTCCATAGAAAATAAAATCCCTATTATTTATTTAGTAGATAGTGCAGGTGTTTACCTGCCCATGCAAGACGAAATCTTCCCAGATAAAGAGCATTTCGGACGTATTTTTAGAAACAATGCTATCATGAGCAGTATGGGCATCACTCAAATTTCTGCAGTTATGGGCAGTTGCGTAGCTGGTGGTGCTTATCTACCAATTATGAGCGATGAAGCCTTAATTGTGGATAAAACTGGAAGCATTTTTTTAGCAGGAAGCTATTTGGTCAAAGCGGCAATTGGTGAATCTATTGACAATGAAACTTTAGGTGGTGCCACCACTCATTGCGAAATCAGTGGAGTTACTGATTATAAAGCGAAAGATGATGCCGATGCCTTAACAACGATTAAAAATATTATGAGCAAAATTGGGGATTTTGATAAAGCAGGTTATAATAGGATTACTGCTGCAAAACCCAAAGAAAATCAAGAAGATATTTATGGAATATTACCAAAATCAAGAAGCGACCAGTATGATATGGTCGAAATTATTAAGCGTTTGGTTGATAATTCGGAATTTGAACAATATAAGGAAGGCTACGGGAAAACAATTTTAACTGGTTACGCAAGGATAGATGGGTGGGCCGTTGGTATTGTTGCTAACCATAGAAAAGTAGTAAAAACAACGGCAGGAGAAATGCAGTTTGGTGGGGTTATCTATTCCGACTCTGCCGATAAAGCAACCCGATTTATTGCCAATTGTAATCAAAAGAAAATTCCATTAGTGTTTTTACAAGATGTTACAGGCTTTATGGTAGGTAGTAAAAGTGAACATGGTGGCATTATAAAAGATGGTGCAAAAATGGTGAATGCCGTAAGTAATTCGGTAGTGCCAAAATTTACGATTATTATTGGGAATAGCTATGGTGCAGGAAATTATGCCATGTGCGGCAAAGCTTATGATCCACGTTTAATTGTGGCCTGGCCAAGTGCAGAATTGGCGGTTATGAGTGGTAACTCAGCGGCTAAGGTTTTGTTGCAAATAGAAAAAGCTTCTTTAGAGAAAAAAGGAGAAAAAATTACACCAGAAAAAGAAGCCGAATTATTTAATAAAATAAAAGACCGTTACGATAACCAAGTTTCGCCTTATTACGCGGCCTCGCGTTTATGGACGGATGCCGTTATTGATCCACTAGATACTCGAAAATGGATTTCTATGGGCATTTGCGCAGCAAATCATGCGCCGATTGAAAAGCCTTTTAATTTAGGGGTTATTCAGGTTTAGTATGGTTGATGGTTGATGGTTGATGGTTGATGGTTGATGGTTGATGGTTGATGGTTGAAAATTAATTTTTTCGGGTAACTAAGACACTATTATTTAATAAAAAATAAAAAACATTATCGAAACTAAGAAAAAGCAAAACTGGTTATATCTCTTATTGCTTATTCTTGCAGGAGAGGCCGTCTTTATCTTGCCTTTTGTACTAAAACGTGTTTTTAGATCGACCATACTCGATGTTTTTGAAGTCACTAATCTAGAATTAGGAACTTTGAATGCTGTTTATGGAGTGGTAGCTTTAGTTTCATATTTTTTTGGAGGGCCTATAGCCGATAAATATCCTCCGAGAAAATTAATTGGTTTTGCCTTATGGGCAACTGCTTTAGGTGGATTGGTCATGGCTAGTTACCCTTCACTTTTAACCTTGCAAATACTATATGGTTACTGGGGTTTTACTACAATTTTTCTGTTTTGGGCTCCCATGATTAAAGCAACAAGAGTTTGGGGAGGGAAAACATCTCAAGGAAAAGCTTTTGGATTTTTAGATGGTGGCCGTGGCTTAGTGGGCGCATTATTTGGTGCCTTAGGGGTGTTTATTTTCTCTTTATTTATAATCGGTACTATTGAAGATGCTATTTTAACAGATAGGAAAGAAGCTTTTAAATACGTCATTCTAATTTCTTCTGGAATGGTTTCGCTTATTGGTATGTTCGTTTGGTTTATTATGAAATCTCCAGATGAGAATGAAAACGAAATTCTTATAGATAAAATAGCATTTTCTCAGATTACAACTGTCTTAAAAATACCTACAGTTTGGTTGCTTATGATTATTATTTTATGTGCTTACGTCGGCTATAAGACTACTGATATTTTTTCACTTTATGCTAAAGAAATTATGCTGTTTGATGAAGTAAAGTCAGCACAAATAGGTACTTTTTTATTGTTTATAAGACCTATTATTGGGATTACTATAGGTTTTTTAGCAGATAAGTCTAAAACCACTATTTGGCTTATGATTAGTTTTATCATTAGCATCGTTGGAGCCTTAATATTTGCTTCTGGTATTATAAACCCTTCTACCACTACCCTGTTTTTTATAGGTATACTGATCACGGCAACGGGCGTTTATGCTGCAAGAGCGCTGTACTTTGCTACTATGCAAGAAGGTCACATTCCACTTATACTTACGGGAACGGCTGTTGGTATGATATCTTTAATTGGTTTTACACCTGATATTTTTGCCGATTTACTAAGTGGTTACTTATTAGATTGTTCTCCTGGTGAAACTGGACATCAACATGTTTTTATGATGCTTGCAGTTTTTTCTTTTATCGGATTAATCGCTTCTTTTGCTTTTTATAGATTAAATACTAAAATTAGTTCCCCTGATGACTTTTAACTCTAGGGATCAAAAGCAATTCTGTTTGACGGCCATTTACATATCTGAATCCGTTTTCTCCATAAAAACCTGCTTCTTCAAGCATTATTCGGATATCTCTATTCCATTCTGGAACGGTAATGGTGGTATTTAGTTCAATGGCATAAACGGTATTTAGTCTTAAGGGGTAGTTTTCGCCATCATCCGTCATTACGCCACCTTGTGAATCCCACATTCCTATGGTAGTTCCGGCAGAATGTCCATAAGAACCTAAAGGATGTGTATATATCGCAGGTCGTAGTCCCGCTGCTTTAGCTTCATTTAAGGCTTTCGCTAAAATTTCATTACCAGTTCTACCTACAACCATGTTATCGGTTAAAAAATCTTGCACTCTATTACCTGCTTTTAATCCTTCTATTAAAAACTTAGGGGCTTGTTTTTCTTCTGGTTTTAAAACATACGCCAACTCTTGGCAATCTGTATTTAAGTTCAAATACGTAATTCCGAAATCGCAATGTACTAAATCGCCTGGAAGAATAACCAAATCATCTGGTCTGCCTGAAAAAGAATATAGATGATCTACTAATTTCTCACTACTTCTTTGCACATCAACTGTTGGATGAAACCAAGTATCCAGGCCTAAATCGGTTACTTTTTGGCGCATCCACCACTCTACTTCTGTGGTAGTGGTAACCCCTGGAGTGATCACTTTTTCCGAAAATGCTTCGGCTATAATTTCATGTGTGATGCTCACCAACTGACTATAAATTACCATTTCCCTTGGGGTTCGAGTTTCAATCCAACGTACCGCCAATTGTTCGGCAGAAACTACTTTATTTTGGAATTTTTTAGGAAGATTTTCTAAGAATTCGTCATAATCCGTTTTATCCAAACCATCCGCAATATTGTGGTCTTTGGAGAAATTAAGTCCAATTTTCGCAGGATTTCGTTCTGCTATCAATTCCATGAGTCGTTTCCACTGGTCAGCTTGTTTTTCTTTATCCCAAGCAGAAACAATATTATCGCCGACATTATAACATGCTACCGCTATTTTTTCAATCGTATTTTTACTTTTATTGCGATAAAACAGTAGAATAGTTCTTCTACGTGCATTCAACCAAGTCGCTGGGAGCATGGTCTTTAATACGGGATCTTCATTATATTCTCTAGAAATTACAATCCACATATCTATGCCAGTTTCATCCATCAAATTAGGCAGAAGGTTGTTGAACCTATCGGATAGAATTTCGTCAATAACTCGGGCGCGCTGATTTTCAGGTAAAATTTTTTGTGACGATGCGCTTAGGGCAATTAGAAAGCTAAATGCTAGAATTAGTTTTTTCATGGAAGTTAGTATTTGAGGCTGAAAATACAAAATAACTTCCAACAAAAAAGTGCCCCAAGGCTCTTTTTTAAAGACTAATATTAATTGCTATTAAAACGCAAATAATCTTCAGCCAGTGCATTAGGTGACACTTTAATACTTTCTATATCATTAGGGTTAATAGTATTTAAAATGCTGGCATCAAAAAAACGAATTCCGTCAATAATATAAATAGTATTACTACCACCACGCATGGTAATTCGAGGAGTTTCATTCAAATTAGTATTTGTTATTTGAACCCCAGGAACATGACTTAGAATACGATTATAAATGTCTTGCTGAATATTTAAATTATCGGTAGGAACATCGTAAACTTTAAAGGGAAGGTTATTCGTAATAATTTTTACCCCATGAGCTGAACAAGTCAAAATAGCTGCTGGTGTATGACAATAGCCTAATTTTGATTCTAAATTATCTTCTAAAAGATTTATTTCTTTTGGGACTAAATTAGGAACAATGGCTACTTTACTTTCTTTTATCGCCTGAGCATTAACAGAAATACTTACAATTACTAAAATTGTGAATAGTATATTTTTCATATTTTTTATTTTTAAGTTTAGCACAAACATAAGATACAAAAATAGTACTTAAAATAGGCAATTAGGGAACGGTACTTTCTAATGAGTAAACCTTACTTTATGGTCAAAGTCAAAGTTTTTGAACGTTGAATTTTGTCATTTTTTGTTCTGATAAATTTTTCTACACAGAAAACATGTTTTGGAATTTCAAACTTATCTAGACTTTTAAGTTGCTTCATTTTAGTGCTGACAACGCTAATATCAACGATGCCTTCCATAATTAATACTAATTTTTCACCTAGTGAAGTATCAGGAATTCCGGCGACAAAAAAAGGAGTATCTAAAATAGTACTTAATTTAGACTCGATAATTTCAGGATTTAATTTTATCCCTCCAGAATTGATGATGGCATCAAACCTTCCGAGCCATTGAAATTGATTTTCTGAAATTAATTGAACCACGTCATTCGTAATTATTTTTTCAACAGCAATTGCCGGCGCATCGATCACCAAACAGTTTCTACCATCCACCTTTATTGAAATTTCAGGTAAGGTTTTAAAATAATTTGTTTTGCTCAGGTTGTGATTGACTTTTTTTGCGGCGATATGGGTAATGGTTTCCGTCATCCCGTAGGTTTCGAAAATTATCGTTTTTTTATGCTGAACTTTTGCTATTAAGGTATTTGAAAGCGGTGCTCCACCAATAATTAGGGTTTTTATCGAATTTATTTTTGCTAAAGAGTTTTCCAATTGTAGCGGAATCATGGCAGAAAAATCAAATTCTTTTTTAATATGCGTTAAGGGTTTAGAATCTGGTAAAACATGATCTAACTGCAAACCTAAAACCATAGCCCTGATAAGCATCATTTTACCTGCAATGTAATCGGCTGGTAAGCATAATAATGCAGTATTGGTTGGTTCTAAATTAAAGAACTTGCCAGTCGCTAAAGCAGAATTAACCATATGCTGTTTTTTTAATTCAATTATCTTGGGAACACCAGTTGAGCCAGAGGTAAAAACTTTAATAACATTTGAACTATCTACCCAATCCATTAAAAAATTACCAATGGCGATTTCATAAGCTTCTCCCTCTTTTACCAAACAGTACCCCACTTCCTTTAAATCATCAAATGAAAATGAAATTCCGTTTAATCTAAAATCGGGATGAACAGTTTTTGGTGTCATGTTTTATTGTGCTTCTTTATTTAAAAATTCTTTTTCACTTAATATTTTTCCAGTGAGCTTTTGTTTCCAATTCGTCCATTTGTATTTTTTGGAAAAAATGTAAAGTAGTATCGGATAAATGACTAAAATAGGAATAAAAACATCCCATCCTAATTCTGGCTCCGAAATATCTACATAAATAGACTCCGTTTGAAAGGCTGTCCAATTGGCAGTAACCAATAATGCAGTTATTAAATTATTAGCCGCATGAAAACCAATTGCCAATTCTAAACCCTCGTCCATTAAAGTCAAAATTCCTAAGAAAAGGCCTGTTCCAATATAATAGACCATTATACCATAGCCTAATTTTTCAACCTCTGGATTAAAAATATGCATTAATCCGAAAATAACAGAGGTAATAACTAAGGGCAACCACCTTGTTTTTGAACCCAAACCAATGCCTTGCATTAAATAGCCTCTAAAAAAATACTCTTCAAAACTGGTTTGCAGTGGAATTAAAACAAAACCTATAATCAACAAAATTAAAAAGGGTTGTAAATTAAAATTCCATTCGTAATTCTCTGGATATCCAAAAATGTCTAATCCAACCATAGTGCTCGTAACTAAGGCCCAAAAGAAAAAAGCAAAAGATACACGTTTCCAATCTATTTTAGTCCTGGAAGTTGTCAAAGACTTTATCGATTGTTGATGTAAAAATTTAACAGTTAAAAAAACAAAACCTAAAGCAATTGCAAAGGACAATAACATTAGAAATAAAAATAAATTGGAACCAAAACTTGTAACCATATCAGGAATTGAAGTTGGTGCTTTTTCTCCGGATAAAGTCTTGGAAATCATAGCTGAAAATAGTGGTATCATACCTACTATTTGCCAGCCAACTAGGATAATAACTATTCCTATGATATAGCGCCACCCATCATTTAATCCTTTATATGCCTGCTCTATAAACATAAATTTTTTATTAAGTTAGTTTCCCAGTTTTTGTTTTCTTTATACAATAATTTTCCATTTTCAACACTTAACGGACTTTCAAAATTGTTAGTGTATAAACTTCCTGTTCCTAAACCCTGTGGTAAATTTGAGTCTAAAGTATAAGTCCATTGTGCAATAGCATTTAAGCCAATATTACTTTCTAATGCACTAGTGATCCACCAACCAACCTTATTTTCTTCGGCAATGTTAATCCATTCTTGACTTCCTTTAAAACCTCCAACAAAACTTGGTTTTATAATCATATATTGCGGTTGAATAGTTTCAATCAATTTTTTCTTTTCTGATACCTTATAAACTCCTATTAATTCTTCGTCTAAAGCAATGGGTAATGGTGTTTTTTCGCATAAGATTTTCATGGCTGAAAAATTCCCTGCTTTTACAGGCTGTTCTATGGAATGTAAATCGTACTCCGATAATTTTTTTAATTTATCTAAAGCACTTTCAAGACTAAAAGCGCCATTAGCATCAACCCGTAACTCTATTTGATCTTTGGAATATTTTTTTCTGATAGATGCTAATAATTTTAGTTCCGCATCAAAATCAATCGCACCGATTTTCATTTTTATACACGAAAAACCATCTGATAATTTTTCTTGAATTTGTTCTAGCATAAAACCTTCATCACCCATCCATATTAAGCCGTTGATAGCAATAGGTGTTTCTTTCTGTATAAAGTTTGATGGAAATAACTCGAACGAATTTTCAGCACTTAGAGACAAAAAAGCTTGTTCTATACCAAACTGAATACTAGGAAACGCTAACAGTTTGTTCCAAAGCAAATCTTTTCCTAAATGAATATTTTCACAAGTCCATTTTAAGGTTGCTTCATAATTTGGCACATCATCCATACTTAAACCTCGTAAAATTCCACATTCGCCAATGCCCAATTTTCCATCTTGTTCTAGTATGATAAACCAAGTTTCTTTTTGATGTAAAACTCCGCGGGAAGTTCCGCTAGCTCTTTTAAAATCGAGAATATATTTTTTATAAGATGCTTTCATATTTTCCTTTCAAATTTAACTATATTTTAGCTCTTAAAAAGCATCAAAATAAATCAAAATACATGAAATCAGAAAAAGTAGTTTGGATTACAGGGGCATCATCAGGAATCGGAGAAGCCTTGGCCTATTTATATAATAAAAATAATTGCAAAATAATTATCTCGGCAAGAAATATTGAGGCCTTAGAAAAAGTAAAAGGCAATTGTAAAATACCAGAAAATTGTGCTATTCTACCTTTAGATATCAGTAAGTTTGATGAACTAACTGAAAAAATGACAAAGGCCATTACTATTTTTGGACCTATTGATATCTTAATTAATAATGCGGGAATTAGTCAACGTTCCTTAATCATAGATACTGATTTTGAGGTATATCAAAAACTTATGGAGGTAAATTACTTGGGGACTGTAGCCTTAACTAAATTAGTATTACCGCATTTTATAGCCAACCAAAAAGGGCAGTTTGTTACCGTTACGAGTTTAATGGGGAAATTCGCATCACCATATCGATCAGGATATTGTGCGGTTAAACATGCTTTACACGGTTTTTTTGATGCTCTGCGTATGGAACATGAAAAAGATGGCATCAAGGTTACGTTAATATGTCCCGGCTTTGTACAAACCAACGTAGCTAAAAACGCTTTAACCGCTGATGGAACAAAACAAAATACCGATGACGAAGCCACTAAAAATGGGTTGCCAGTGTTGATTTTTTCACAAAAAATGAAAAGCGCTATAGCTAAAGAAAAATTTGAAGTTTATATTGGTAAAAAAGAAATTTTCGGAGTTTATGTAAAACGATTTTTTCCAAAACTATTGCACCGTTTGGTATTGCGCAGTGCTGTTCGATAAAGTACAAGGTATTATGTACTAAGTACAAAGTATTATAAAAAAAGAATTAAATACAAAAACAAGTCGACTAGAGACTAGAGAAAATGCGAGATTAGAAGTACGAAGAGACTAAAGTTATAAAATAATGGACTTTCCAATATCCAACAGATGTAGTTTTTTATCTGCTTCTAAAAACTTTTCTCTTGCCTGTTTATGGTCAATTTTTATGAATCCGAAAGTGTCATAGTGGTAACCTAAAACAGCATCACAGCCCACAAAGTCCGACGCGATGATAGCATCATCAACACCCATAGTAAAGTTATCTCCGATGGGTAAAATGGCTAGATCTAAAGTATAAGTCAGTGGAATTAGTTGCATATCCATGTGCAATGCAGTGTCTCCAGCGATATAAATATGTTTGTTATCGGCAGAAAGTACAAAACCTCCAGGCTGACCACCGTAAGAGCCGTCGGCAAAAGAGGATGTATGAATGGCATTTACGTATTTTAAGCAGCCAAAGTCAAAATTCCAACGCCCGCCGTGATTCATAGGATGTACTTTAAATCCCTTCTTTTCGTAATGCGTAGCTATTTCAAAATTACTTATAATCGTGGCATTAGTTTGCTTGGCGATTGTTTCTACGTCTAAAACATGATCTTGGTGTGCATGCGTTATTAAGATATAATCTGGCTTTAAATCTGCCATAGCCACTTTATCTTTAGCAAGCTCATTGCCCGATATAAAAGGATCTATAAGTAGTGTTGCTTTCTTAGTTTTTATTAAAAGTGTAGCGTGACCGAGAAAAGTAATTTTCATTATTTCGTATTTTATTAATAGTGAAGCCCTTAAAATTTTAAGTATACTTAACTTAAAATCCTATTTAAAAGTAAACCAAAAACGAACGCCCTCAACAACTTTGTCTATGTTTAATTTTGACTGTAATTGGTTTACCAAACGGTTCATTAAGCGTATTCCCATGGAAGAATTAGTGCGGTCTTGCATATCAGCAGGTAAGCCAATACCATTATCCGTATATTCGAAAAAGCCTTCTTCATTACCTTTTTTACGAAGATGAATGTAAATTTTGCCATGCTCGTCATCATTAGGAAAACCGTATTTAAACGAGTTTGAAACGAGTTCATTTAAAATCAAACCAAAAGGAATAGCTCTATCGATATCTAACTCAACGCCCTCGGCATCAATAGTAATATTTATTTTATGGCCGCCTTTTTTATAAACAGATTGTATGCTATTCACCAAACTTTCAATATAGCCTTGCATTTCAATCACCGATAAATCATCATTTTGATATAATTTTTGATGAATTAAGGCCATTGCTTTTACCCTACTTTTGCCTTCTTCTAAAGCCTCAATTGCCGCCTTACTTTTTGTATTTTTAGTTTGTAAACTCAATAAGCTCGACACCATTTGCAAATTATTTTTTACACGGTGGTGAATTTCTTTTAACAAGGAATCTTTTTCAACCAAGGCAGCTTCAATGATGTATTTCTGTTTTACAATAATTCGCTGGGCTTTTATACTACGTAAATAGGCATAAACTAATCCTGCGAAACCTAAAAGCGTAAAAATCAAAGATATAAAAACAGCCGTAATCTTGACATCCAAAGCTTCCATTTCACTACTTTTTTTTGCCAAATTTTCTTTAGACTCTATCAGTTGAGCCTTTGAATTTTCTAATTCGGATTGTACCAAAGCTTCCAATTGTTGTCCAGTAATTACTCTTTCATTGATTTCAATAGAATCCCTAACTCTAATATTTTTTTTATAATAAAATGCTGCGGCTTCAAAATCTTGTTTTTTATCGTAATAGGCAGCTAATAATCTATTGCGATTTAGGATGTGATCGGCATCCAGATAACTAAAATCTTTTTCTAAAAACTCAAGGGCAGCATCTAAGTTGTTTATTTGCAATTCACATTCAGCCATGTATAGTACATTTTCAACCAATTCAGATGAATATGCACCCATTCTAAATTCATTAATTATCGCGATGCTTTTCTGTAAATTAGGTATGGCTTTATCAAAATCTTTTAAGTCAGCATAGCACTTTCCTATATTACCATAAATGATACCTTTTAAATAATTAGCACGTACTAATTCATTATCGGTTTTTACATCAAGCACATCATTAATATATTGGTTTATAAAAGATTGTGCTTCTTTGAACTTTGTAATAGCAGGGGGTTGTTTATTATCTAACCACAAATAATTACCGATATTGTTATTATATACAGCATTTTCATAATAATCTTTAGGATCAATAGTTTTACTCACATCTTGTATATACTCATTCATTGCCTTATTAGGAATTCCTAAATTGGAGTATATATCGTAAAAGGTGATATTATCTATGAGTCCTAATTCTTTTTTTTCCTTGCGAACCTCAGACTGCTTGATATACAATTTAAGTTTAGCGTAGTTTTTATCTAAAAGCTCTAAAATTATTTTTTTACGTTCTAGGGGTTTTGTGTCATTAGATTTGTACAAATCATTTAATAAATCAACACTTTTTGAATATTCACCAAGATCATAAAATACTTGACTTTGCATCATTTTATATTCAAAAAGCGCTGCTGAATCTTTCGCTATTTGAGCTTTAGAGACATATTCTTCTAGAGTTTTTTTCCAATCGAAAGCCGAGTTTTGGCTATATCTATTGGGAGAATTAAAAAAAAGCGCAAATCTGTCTTTAGAATTCGTAGCTTCTTTAAAATCGGTATATGGATTATTCTCTTCAGCAATGGAATCTTGCCCACCAGCAGCAACCATACTCAAGAGTAAAATTAATAAGATATACGTTTTTATGCTAAACAATGTGTTCAATTTATTGTTAGTTTTTTTTACTTAGGCGGTTAAATTACCAAATCGCAAAGCAAAAGTAGTTTTATTGTAAAAAAATCTCCTACAAAGCTACCAAACATAGTTTAATAAAACCTTTAAAATAAAATATTGTTGCAAACGTAAATAATAGTGTGGTAAACTTATCAAAATAGCTGATGATCCTTGTCGTTAGCCGGTAGTTGGTAGATGTTAGACGGTAGTCAGGTATTTTAGTCTTTAGCCATTGGAGTTTAGAAACAAAATATACTTTTACATTTATAAATAAATATTAGTGATCATAAACGAATTATATGTGACCTTGGCAAAAAAAACACCCTGACTAAATAATAGCCAAGGTGCTTTATTAAACATTTTAAAAAGATCCCGATCTGCGCCGGGATAATCGACTAGCACATTTCTACTGAAACCCTATTTTGAAAAGCTTGAAAAGCGTCGCCAAAATAGTTGGTTGAAATAACCCCGCCAGCCGTGGGGTCTGTTATTTCAATAAGTTAAATTACAACGAAAATGGTTCGCTGCTTACTTAACTTCTTCGAAATCAACATCTTCTACTGTATCGCCTTGAGCTGCATCTGCACCTGCGTTATTAGCAGCATCAGCACCTGGCGCGGCGCCACCTTGCTGTGCATCTGCTTGTGCTTTGTACATTTCTTCAGACGCTACTTTCCAAGCTTCGTTTATTTTATCTAAAGCTGGGGTAATTAATGCGACGTCTTTAGCTTCATAAGCTTTTTTCAATTCTTCTAAAGCGTCTTCGATTGGTTTTTTCTTATCATCAGATAATTTATCCCCAAATTCTTTAAACTGCTTTTCTGTTTGGAAAATCATTCCATCAGCTTCATTCAATTTATCAGCAGTTTCTTTTGCTTTTTTATCAGATTCTGCATTTGCTTCCGCCTCTGCTTTCATTTTTTTGATTTCTTCTTCGGTTAATCCCGAAGAAGCTTCAATTCTGATATCCTGAGATTTATTGGTAGCCTTATCTGTAGCAGAAACTTTAATGATACCATTCGCATCAATATCAAAAGTTACTTCAATTTGTGGTGTTCCTCTTTGAGCTGGTGGAATTCCGTCTAAATGAAAACGTCCAATATTTTTATTGTCTGCTGCCATTGGGCGCTCTCCTTGTAAAACGTGAATTTCTACTGATGGCTGATTATCCGCTGCTGTTGAGAAAACTTGCGACTTTTTTGTTGGTATTGTCGTATTAGCTTCAATCAACTTCGTCATTACACCACCCATAGTTTCAATTCCTAAGGATAAAGGAGTAACATCTAATAACAACACATCTTTTACATCACCTGTTAATACCCCACCTTGAATTGCAGCACCAATAGCTACAACTTCATCAGGATTTACCCCTTTTGATGGTTTTTTACCAAAGAATTTCTCGACAGCTTCTTGTACTGCAGGGATTCTGGTTGAACCACCTACTAAGATAATTTCATCGATATCGCTTTTAGACAATCCTGCTGCTTTTAAGGCAGTAGCACAAGGCTCAATTGTTCTCTTTACCAAATCATCAATTAATTGATTGAATTTGGCTAAAGTTAAAGTCCTAACTAGGTGTTTTGGTCCACTAGCGGTAGCAGTAACATAAGGCAAATTGATTTCAGTCTGCGCAGATGAAGACAATTCTATCTTCGCTTTTTCAGCAGCTTCACGTAAACGTTGTAATGCCATGGCATCATCACGTAAATCGATACTTTCATCTTTTTTAAATTCCTCAGCTAACCAATCTATAATTTTTTGATCCACATCATCACCACCTAAATGCGTATCACCATCAGTTGATAATACTTCAAAAACGCCATCTCCTAATTCAAGAACAGAGACATCATGAGTACCACCACCAAAATCAAAAACAACAATTTTTTGATCTATACTTTTCTTATCCATGCCGTAAGCTAAAGATGCAGCTGTTGGCTCATTGATAATACGTTCTACTGTTAAACCCGCAATCTCACCAGCTTCTTTAGTAGCTTGTCTTTGCGCATCATTAAAATAAGCAGGTACCGTTATAACCGCTCTTGTTACAGTCTGACCTAAATAGTCTTCTGCAGTTTTCTTCATTTTTTGAAGAATCATTGCAGATAATTCTTGTGGCGAGTATAAACGACCATCAATATCCACTCTTGGGGTATCGTTATCGCCTTTAACCACTTTATAAGGTACTCTTTTCGCTTCAGTAGTTGACTCTGAAAATTTATTACCCATAAAACGTTTAATAGAATAAATCGTTTTGGTTGGGTTTGTAACTGCCTGTCTTTTTGCCGGGTCACCCACTTTAATTTCTCCACCTTCCACAAAAGCGATTACGGATGGTGTTGTTCTTTTTCCTTCTGCATTTGGGATAACTACGGCTTCATTACCTTCCATTACAGAAACGCAAGAGTTTGTAGTTCCTAAATCTATTCCTATAATTTTACTCATCTTGTTTATTTAGTTTAATTATTATTGTATAAATTTCTTAACAGTTATCATTAGACAAACAATATGCCAAGTGAAAAAAAACTGACAGGTTGTCATTATTAAATTAGTGAGCTAGTGAATTAATGCTATGGCGGGTTAATGAAGATCCATATATATATTGGTATAGATTGTCAGTTTTTTAAATAAATAATGAACTTAGGCACTTAAATAATAATTTAACCTGTTAGCCCTAAGGCTGATTTAACCTTACGAATTACCCCCCCTAAATTCCCTACGAGGAGGTGCCTTCACTTACTTCTCTCGGAGACACCACAGTTGTATTTGATTTGACGAATATTCATTTGTTGTCTCAATTTGAATCGCAAAATCATTATGGAATAAATGCCTAAGCCAAATAATATATTATTCAAATGGTGCCTCGCTAAATAAAGTCTATCTTTAAATTAACAAATCTTCAATGCACAACATTAATCCATTTTTTCACATGGTAAATGGTATAAAAAGCAAAAAAGCTTCTAAGAGTTAACTTGGAAGCCTTTGTGATATAATTTTATTTTGAATGAATTACATTTTATTTTGATGAAACTTCACCAAACCATCAATAGGTTTTTGAAGAATCGTGCCAAGTATTAAATCGTTACGTTCCAACGCTTTTTTAAGTTCGTCTTGTAGATAAAATGCAATACTTCCAACGAAAGATATTGGTACTTTGGTCGCTAAATCAAACTGCATAATGTAATTATTGATAAATTGTTGAAATCCTTTTTCAATAACGCCCTTGCAATATGGATGATTTTTATTTTCAACAATAAAACGAGCAAAAGTGGCTAAATAAGTATTCGGATTAGGCTGTTTGTATAAATTTTCCTTGATTACATCTGCCTCTAAATTATACTCACTTGCAAATTTATCACCTAAATCTATAGGCATTTTATTAAAATAGTAATCTCGAATTAATTTTCTTCCGAAGAAATTGCCACTACCATCATCCATAGGAATATAGCCTAAAGAAGCTACTTTTTGGAATAATTTTTCCCCATCAAAATAACTGCAGTTAGAGCCTGTTCCTAAAATACAAACAATACTTTGGTCTCCAATTTTGGTGGTAGCATAAATGGCAGCATAGGTGTCCTCTCTAACTTCAGCAACAGCATTGGGAAAAAAAGAACTGAAAATATCCTTTAAAAGATTTTGCATTCTAGGTGTTCCACAGCCTGCGCCGTAAAAATATAATTTCGATACCTTTTCTCGATTTTTAGAAAGCTCAAAATTATTAGCTAATCTATCTTCTATTACAGGTCTTGTTAAAACTTCTGGACTCAATCCGAGCGTTTGGGTAAGAAATAACCGTTGTCCAGTTTCCTCTAAGGCAATCCAATCTGATTTTGTTGCGCCACTATCTACTATTAATATCATACCATTTGATTATAAAAAAATCCTGAAAAGTCTACAAATTAGTGTTTTTTCAGGATTTTTAATCGTTTTATATTATAATTTAGCGATGTGTTGCGTTAAATCTAACATTTTGTTAGAAAAACCTGCCTCATTATCATACCAAGATATTAACTTAAAGAATTTTGAATTTAATTCGATTCCAGCTCCTGCATCAAAAATACTTGTTCTTGGGTCTCCAATAAAATCTTGAGAAACCACATTTTCTTCGGTATATCCTAAAATTCCTTTTAACTCGCCTTCTGAAGCCGCTTTAAAAACCTTTTTAATTTCTTCGTAAGAAGTGTCTTTTAGTAATTTCACAGTTAAATCAACTACAGAAACATCAGCTGTTGGTACTCTAAACGCCATTCCTGTAAGTTTTCCTTTTAAAGCAGGAATTACTTTTGTAACCGCTACAGCTGCTCCAGTTGAAGCTGGAATGATGTTTAATAAAGCACTTCTACCGCCTCTCCAATCTTTTCTTGAAGGACCATCAACTGTCATTTGTGTTGCGGTTGTGGCGTGAACTGTGGTCATCAAAGCTTCATCAATACCAAAATTATCATTTAAAACTTTAGCCAAAGGCGCAAGACAATTGGTAGTACAAGAAGCGTTTGAAACAATAGTATCTGATGCTTTCGCATCTTTATGGTTTACGCCCATGACAAACATTGGAGCATCTTTAGAAGGTGCAGAAATAACTACTTTTTTAGCGCCGCCGTCAATATGATATTGAGCTGTTTCCAAAGTGGTAAAAATTCCTGTACATTCTGCAACAATAGTTGCACCTACAGCATCCCACTTAATATTTTTGGGCTCTCTTTCTGCAGTAATACGCACTGTTTTTCCGTTTACAACTAAGTGTCCATCTTTTACTTCAACCGTTCCATCAAACTTTCCGTGAACGGAATCATATTTTAATAAGTAGGCTAAATGCTCTACATCTAATAAATCATTGATGGCAACAACATCTACATCTTCTCTAGTTACACTTATTCTAAAAACCAATCTTCCTATTCTTCCGAATCCGTTAATTCCTATTTTTAAATTTGACATTTTTTATTTATTTATTTATTAAAATTATACAGTCATTATATCAGAAACCCTCAAGAGTTCCTTATCTATCTTAGTATGCCCTTTAATGGCTTTACTAATTGGGGTAAGCGTAATTTTGTTATCTTGAATTCCTACCATTAAGCTGGTTTTCCCTTCTAATAAGGACTCTACAGCCTTTACACCCATTCTACTTGCCAAAACTCTATCAAAACAAGAAGGCGATCCACCTCTTTGCATGTGCCCTAAAACCGAAACACGACAATCATAAATGGGTAGGTGTTCTTCTACATATTCCTTAAGCTCAAAAACATTTTTTCCCGTTTTATCGCCTTCTGCTACCACCACTATACTCGAAGATTTTCCTGAAAGTTTACTGCGCTTTAGGGATTCTAACAAACGCTCTAATCCTAAATTTTCTTCAGGAATCAATATTTCTTCTGCTCCTGCTCCTACTCCTGCATTTAAGGCAATATGACCCACATCTCTGCCCATTACTTCTACAAAGAATAATCGGTTATGCGAGCTCGCGGTATCTCTAATTTTATCAATTACTTCAACTACGGTGTTTAAAGCCGTATCAAAACCTAAAGTATAGGTAGTTCCAAAAATATCGTTATCAATAGTTCCAGGAATTCCTATTACTGGAATTTTAAACTCTTTATGGAATATTAAAGCTCCTGTAAAACTGCCATCGCCACCAATAACTACAAGGGCATCAATACCTGCGGCTTTTAGTTGGTCGTACGCTTTTTGTCTGCCTTCTTTGGTTTGAAATTCTAAACATCTGGCAGATTTTAGGATAGTTCCTCCCTTATTAATGATGTTATTAACACTTCGGGCATCCATAGGTTTAAAATCTCCTTCAATCATTCCTTGGTATCCTCTGTATATTCCCATACATTCAACCTTCATATATGCGCAAGAACGAACTACCGAACGTATTGCAGCATTCATACCTGGAGAGTCGCCACCTGATGTGAAAACGCCTATTTTTTTTATTTTTCCGCTCATCTATTTCCAAAAAAACAAAATTAACAAACTTTTCCGATTAAAATAATGGTTGAAACCCTTTATTTACAATAGACACAACCTATAACGTTTTCGTAACCAAGTTATTTGTGGATGGGTGCGTTTCGGGTGCTGGGTTAAAAATTTCAGGTTCAAACTCAAAAGTTAAAACCTAAAAACTAAAACAGTTGCATCACTATTTTAATAGATGTATTTTTGATGGTTGATACTTTATAATCATGCTACAGAAACTTTACGATAATTACGGGACTATTTTTGAAAAGGAATTATTAGATGAAATCATAGCCATTGGCACATTGAAAGAAGTTCCCGAAGGATATAAACTCATTGAAATTGGAGAATATATAAAAAGTATGCCTTTGTTGGTTTCTGGCGCTATAAAAATTCTAAGAGAAGATAGTGAAGGTGATGAATTACTTTTATACTACCTAGAAAAAGGGGAAACATGTTCTATGACTTTAACTTGTTGCATGTCACAATCCAAAAGCGAAATTAGAGCCATAGCAGAAATAGATACTGTTTTGATTATGATTCCTATTCAGAAAATGGAAGAATGGACCGCAAAGTATAAATCGTGGCGCAATTATGTTTTCGATAGTTATCATAAGCGCGTAAATGAACTCTTAAATACTATAGACTCTATAGCCTTTCAAAATATGGACGAACGCTTGCTTAATTATTTGAAGGAAAAAAATAGAATTAATAAGGACCATAGCATTCACAATACACACCAAGAAATCGCCTATGATCTACATAGTTCTCGTGTGGTTATATCGCGATTACTGAAAAAGTTGGAAGAAATGGGAAAAATAGAATTACACAGAAATTTTATTAAAATCATCAATTTGTAAGCTGTGTAACCAAAGTTACTGTAGCTACTTTAAACTATCTATACTTTTGTCCTTATAAACTTTTAATGAGTTTATTGGTTGGTTGTTTTATGGAAGTAGTAAGTGGTTTACTACTTCCATTTTAAAAAAATATAAATATATGTCGATTTTAGATTTATTATTTGGAACAAAAAGTGCTGCTTCTGATGCTATTAAAAATTATAACACAGATGAATTTAGAGTTGCACTACAAGGTAAAAAGACACAGCTTATTGATGTAAGAACTGCTAGTGAATTCAATGGAGGTCATATTAGCAAAGCTAAAAATATTGATATTTTTAACCCTAGCGCATTCGAAAATGAATGTCAAAAATTTAATAAATTAGAACCCGTTTATGTTTATTGTCGATCTGGCGGTCGCAGTACGACTGCCGCTAAAAAATTAGCTAAAATGGGATTTACTGAGGTGGTAAACCTCAAAGGTGGTTACAATGCTTGGAAGTAAAACTAGTCACTAGCGGTTAGTGGTTAGTTAAAAGAAAAAATTTAAAATCCAAACTAGCTACATTGACTCAAATAAAACAAATAAAATATGCAAAATTCAATTGTTGTACAAAATTTAAAATGTGGTGGCTGCGCAAAAACCATTACTTCAAAAATTTCTGAAATATCGCATATTAAAAATGTTACGGTTGATGTTGCCACTTCAACAATATTTTTTGATGCTGAAAATGAAGAAAGTACTAAAAAGGTTAAAGACAAACTGAAAACTATAGGCTATCCTTCTATTGATGAAGATAATACATTTGCTTCAAAAGCAAAATCGTTTGTAAGTTGTACTACTGGTAAAATATCATCTTAATGAAAATTCTACTCCCATTTATTGTTTTAGCCTTGTTTATTAGTTGTAAAGAAGCAAATAAAGTAGCTAGTGAAATTGCTCAAGAAAATAGTATCGTTAATACTTCGCAACATTCTGGCAAAGCACTAATGGAAAGTAACTGTTATTCTTGTCATAATCCAAGTTCTGAAGTAGAAAATCGAATTGCTCCGCCTATGATAGCAATAAAAAAGCATTATATCAGTAAAAATACCACCAAGGAAGTTTTTATTCAAGATATTTTAGCTTGGACTAAAAAACCCTCAGTAGAAAAATCAAAAATGCCAGGAGCTATTAATCGTTTTGGCGTAATGCCTTATCTGCCTTACCCTGAAAAGGATATAAAAGCCATTGCCGATTACATGTTTACGCATGATATTGATCAACCTGATTGGTTCGAGAAACATCAAAAGCAAGAAAGTAAAATAGCCGATAAAAATAAAAAAAGTATTGATGAAATTGGTTTAGAATATGCCATTGCCACCAAACAATTATTGGGTAAAAATTTGATGAAGGCTATTCAAGAAAAAGGAACTTTAGGAGCCATGGAATTTTGTAATATTCAAGCCTATCCACTTACTGATAGTATGGCCATTAACTATAACGCAAAAATTAAACGCGTTTCTGACAAACCTAGAAACCTTAATAACCAAGCAAATACAGAAGAACTAGCTTATATTAAAAGGTTTAAAAAAGATTTAGCAGCGAATATAGAACCAAAACCTATTGTTAAAAAAGAGAACAATGTGGTTAAGTTCTATTATCCAATTACTACAAATACCATGTGTTTACAATGTCATGGCACCGATAAGGAAGTTTCCCCCGAAACTTTTATCGCCATTAAAAATTTATATCCCAACGATAGCGCTTTGGGCTATACCGAGAACGAAGTTCGAGGTATCTGGAGTATTCAGTTTGATGCTCAAGATTAATTGCTATCTATTATTATAAATTAAACTCATCTCTTTTTATTTTTTAAAAAATTATTTCTCATTTCTTATCAAGCAATTTATGCTTAAAAATAGATGGGAGACAATCCAAAATAAATTTACAGTAAAACCTATTTGATAAAATATAGACTTCTGCTGGTGTAAAAAAAATAACCTGATTTCTGTTTTCATTTCAACATTAACACTCTTGCCATTTTCTAGGAATTTATTTGCCTAAGAGGAAAAATATAATTTTGTTGTCAAAAATATGTTGCTCAGAACACTTTCTAAAATATTAAAAGTACTTTCTAAATTTGGAGGTAGTAAAGAACAAACAAAAAAGAGTAAAGAATATTCAAAATTACTCGGTATTGAAAAATCTGTAGCTTCAATTTTAAATTTTATAGATGTAAATGATTTTGAATTAGTGTAAGTGTTTGGTAGAGAATTTATAGATGTTGGAACGGATAAGATCAGCTTTATCATAAAAAGAAATAACTAATCTCGATGAAAGCACAGAGCTTAAATTATACTTTTTACTACTTGAAATTAATGGTATCAGAACCAAATAAAATATATTAATGTATTTTCCAAGTCCAATGCTGACCGTATTAAAATCAACTTAAAAAATTTTGTGCTTCTACCGATATCAAGAAATTTTTTTTAATATTTATGAAACTCGTTAACACAGAATGAACTTCGTTAAAAATATATTTACAGGCTATAATTTAAGTTGTTGTATGTGTATTTAATCCCAAGTTGATTCCGCGGTGATCTGACCTTTATTATAAACTTCGTATTAAACCACTCTATAGATGAAACAAGCCGCAAATTCCAATTAGCTTCATGACAAGGTTTATTACTTTTGTAAATATTAAACATTTTAAAACGGGCGAATAAGACTGCAATAAACTCTTAGCCATTAGCGTTAAGAGAGACTAACCCAGATCAGATAAGTCCCAACGCATAAAGACTTTCTAACATTTTTATTTTGAACGATTATATAATTCTAAAGAAACTTATGATTAAAATAATGTCAGCCAGCTGTATTTTGTCGATTTTTTTTATGTTCAATAGCATATCCGCTCAAGAAAATAAACTTTCCGATTACATAGTAATTTCTGTTAGTGATACCTTATATGGAAAAGTAAGTCATATAAATGAAAAAGCTTTTAGTCCTCAATTTTACAAAAAAATTAGGTTTACAGATCAAATGGGCAAATTAAAAAAAATCAAAAGAAGTAATATTCTAGCTTACAAAATTGATCATGAGATATTTGAAGGGTTTTGGCTAAAACCATCATTACAAAATGGACTATTTGGAAATTTAATTTATATTTTAGATGTTCAGAAAGGTGAAAGACATTTTTTGAAAGTCCTTCAGAGAGATAAACTGAGCCACTACCGGTTATTGTGGTGGGAACAAGGAGAATCACTATTAATGAGCATGGATTTGTTCAAAAAAAAGAATGATAATTTTTTTATCAGGGCAGATCAGGGCGTGTTCGGATTAAAAAGAAAATCTTTAGTAAAATATTTTGAGGATTGTATTGAGCTATCGGAACAACTTGAAAATAAAAAAATAAAAGAAGCCTATGAAGTGGAAGATTTTTACAATAACAATTGTATCAAAATAAAATAGGGTATGGCCAATTTACCCAATTTTACACAAGAACCAACTAGGTAAAGAAATGACTTAATTTTGTTAAGAATAGCTATTTATTAATTCCTATTTTAATCTTATATTTGCAGTTCCAATTTTTTACAAAGTACTAAGCTAGCGTGTTTTCGTTATTGGCACTTTTTTTCAAAATGGATGCTTAGCATGTCAAAATTACCTCAAGAAAATACGTTTTTAGATCTATCAGATTACGGCAGATCCCCTGCAAAAATAATCGCAAAAACATTCAAAAACACCTCGGTTACGCCCGTGCATATTACCCTTATATTTGTTGTGTCAGGATTAATAGGTATCCTCTGTATCCTTAATGAACAGTATTGGTATGCTGGTTTTTTTCTGATTTTAAAGTCAATTTTAGACGCTGCTGACGGCGAACTAGCCCGAATAAAAAAAACACCATCTTACACAGGAAGATATTTAGATTCCGTTTCCGATATTATCTTAAACTTTTTAATATTATTGACGGTTTACCATGTTACCAATGGATCGCTTTTCTATATGGTTTTAGCCTTTTTTGGAATGCAATTACAAGGCACACTATACAACTATTACTACGTAATACTAAGAAATAGATACGGTGGAGACACTACAAGTCGTGTTTTTGAAATTGATACGCCAATTGCACTTAAAGGCGAAAAGCAAAGTCATGTGAATATTCTATTTTTTTGCTACAAATTCTTTTATGGTGTTTTTGACCAATTAATTTATTTTTTAGATAAAAATGCAGCAAAAAGCGAGAATTTACCGAATTGGTTTATGACTTTAGTTTCCGTTTTTGGTTTAGGTTTTCAATTATTACTCATTACAATCCTACTTATTTTTGATTTAAAAGAATATATTATTCCGTTTTTCATCCTATTTTCTATCTTTATTTTTATTTTTATTGCCATTCGTAAAGTCCTTAATAGATAATATATCAAGCCAATAATGAATAAACTAGTCGAAGAAAATTATTGGACGGAACGTTATAAAGAAGAACAAACTGGATGGGATATTGGCTATGTTTCTACTCCTATAAAAATGTATATAGACCAGCTGACCAATAAAGACATTCTAATTTTAATTCCCGGTGCTGGCAATGGCTATGAAGCGGAATACTTGTATAAAAACGGATTTAAAAATATCCATATTTTAGATATTTCCGAAATTCCTTTAGCTGCATTCAAAAAAAGAAATCCGGATTTTCCTGAAAGCCAATTACATCATAACAATTTTTTTGACCATTTTGGCATCTATGATTTAATTGTAGAGCAAACTTTTTTCTGTTCTTTTATTCCTACGGATGCTAATAGAAGTGCCTATGCTCAAAAAATGGCGCAACTTTTAAATGAAAATGGAAAACTAGTCGGTTTATGGTTTTCATTTCCACTCACAGGGGACTTAGAAAAAAGACCTTTTGGAGGCGATAAAAATTCCTATCTCAATTATCTGACACCTTATTTTGAGCTCAAAATCTTCGAAAGTTGTCATAATTCTATTCCAGAAAGGCAAGGGAACGAGCTATTTGGGATTTTTATCAAGAAGTAAGCTTTTTTCGCTTTTACGTTAGTACATACTTAACATCTTTTTAAGATTTCTAATGTTTGTTTTAGGTATATTTAGACCCACTAAGTAACCAAAATTAAAACAAATGAAAAATCTACTTTCGTTTCTATTCCTAATTGCATTTTTTTCTGTCAGTGCACAAGACTTTAACATGGATCTTGTCCAAGATTTAAAACCGAGAAATATTGGCCCCGGTGGCATGAGTGGTAGGGTTACCACTATTGACGCTATCCATGACAATCCTGATATCATGTATGTAGGTACTGCCTCTGGCGGGGTATGGAAATCTACTTCAGGCGGCATCAAATGGGGTCCTATTTTTGATAAAGAACTTACAGGTTCTATTGGCGCTATTGCCATACAGCAAAGCAATCCTTCTGTACTTTGGGTAGGTACTGGAGAAGGTAATCCTAGAAACAGCTTAAATGGTGGCTTTGGCATTTATAAATCCCTTGATGCGGGCAAAAGCTGGATTGCTATGGGTTTAGAAAAAACAAGGCATATTCATCGAATTGTTATTGACCCAACGGATCCGAATACCGTTTATGTTGGTGCCATAGGATCGCCTTGGGGCGAACATCCAGAACGTGGTGTTTTTAAAACTACTGACGGCGGAAAAAGCTGGAAAAAAATATTATTTACCAATAATAAATCTGGGGTAGCCGACTTGGTTATGGACCCCACAAACCCAAATAAACTTATTGCTGCCATGTGGGAGCACAAGCGCGATCCTTGGTTTTTTAAATCGGGCGGCGAAGGCAGTGGTTTGTATATGACCCACGATGGTGGAGAAAACTGGAAAAAACTGAGTGAAGAAAATGGTTTACCTTCTGGTGAATTAGGCAGAATGGGAGTAGCTATTGCTCCTGGCAAGCCAAATATTGTTTACGCTTTAGTTGAAGCGAAAAAAAATGCACTCTACAAATCAGAAGATGGAGGATTTAAATGGAAAAAAATAAATGATAAAGATGATATCGGCGATCGCCCATTTTATTATTCTGAAATTTATGTAGATCCACAGAATGAAAACCGAGTATATTCCGTATTTACTTATATCAATGTTTCCGAAGATGGCGGCAAAAATTTTAGTCAATTAATGCCTGCTTATGGCGTTGATAATGGCGTTCACCCTGATCATCACGCATGGTGGATTCATCCAAAAAATGGTCAGTTTATGATGGATGGGAATGATGGTGGCATGAACATTACCAAAGATGGTGGTAAATCTTGGCGATTTATTGGTAATATTCCCGTAGCCCAATTTTATCATATTAATACGGATAACGAATTTCCATATAACGTTTATGGTGGAATGCAAGATAACGGTTCTTGGCGCGGTCCTGCTTATGTTTGGAGAGCCCAAGGCATTAGAAATAGTTACTGGCAAGAGATTGCTTTTGGCGATGGTTTTGATGTAGTTCCAGATTTAGATGATTCTAGGTACGGTTATGCCATGAGCCAGCAAGGTTTTGTATCAAGATATGACCATATTACTGGAAACGATTATATTGTACGCCCTACTCCACCCGATGCGGAAACTAAATTACGTTTTAATTGGAATTCTGGGATTGGTCAAGATCCTTTTGAGAGTAGCACCGTTTATTTTGGGAGTCAATTTGTACACAAAAGCAGTGATAAAGGCTTAACATGGACAGTTATTTCCCCTGATTTAACCACAAATGACCCTGAAAAGCAAAAGCAAAGTGAGAGTGGTGGTTTAACTATGGATGCTACAGGAGCAGAAAACCATTGTACAATTTTGGTAATAGAACCTTCCTCTATTGAAAAGGACATGCTTTGGGTAGCTAGTGATGATGGTCGTGTACACTATACTCAAAATGGCGGTACTACTTGGCTTGAAGTAACTCAAAACATCAAGGGTATGCCTAAAGGAAGTTGGATACCACAAATAAAAGCCTCTAACAAAAATAAGGGAGAAGCTTTACTAATCGCCAATGATTACCGAAGATTTAATTATTCGCCTTATGCTTACCGTACAAAAAACTATGGCAAAACTTGGGAACGTATTGTTGATGAAAATGATGTTAAAAGTTTCACTTTAGCTATAGTAGAGGATTTAGAGAACCCCAATTTACTATTTTTAGGCACTGATGATGGTTTATATATATCGTTCAACGCAGGCGAAAAATGGGAAAAATGGACGGAAGGATATCCTACCGTTGCTACCATAGATTTAGTGATTCATCCCAGAGAACACGATTTAGTACTGGGTACTTTCGGAAGGGCAGCTTGGGTTTTAGATGATATTAGACCTTTAAGAGCGGTTGCCAGTGACCAAAGTATTTTGCAGACCGATGCCAAATTATTTAGTCCACCAACAGCGTACCAAGCTGCTTTTCAGCAAGCTACAGGCAGCAGGTTTGGTGCTGATGCCATGTATCAAGGTGAAAATAAAAAATCTGGCGCCATGATTACCTATTATCTTAAAGAAGGTAAAGCTAAAAAAGATACAACAGATGAAGCGAAAGACGATGTGGATACTGATGTTTCAGATAAGGATAGCTCAGACAATAAGGAAATCACTTCGAAAGTGCTCACTGGCGTTCAGAAAAAAGATTCTGTTCAGTTTGATATTTACAGCGGCACCACTTTAATACGAACCTTAAAATACAAAACGCCAGAAAAAGCAGGTTTTCATAGAATTTATTGGAATATGGATGAAAAAGGTTCAGACAGACCCTCTCGGAAAATCGATAAGAAAACTAATGAATCAGGAGGAATTGCTGTAAAACCAGGTTTTTTTAAAATTAAAATGAGCTACAGTACTACAATTGAAGAAGTTCAAATTGAGGTGAAATCTGACCCTAGATTATCCTTAGATATGGCTTCTGTGAGTCAAGTTTATGAAACGGGCAAAAAGTTACAAAACTTCAGCCAAACTACCGCAGATGCTGTTAAACAATTAGTAGAAAGCAAAGAAGTTGCAGAAAAGTATCAAAAAGAGCTTAAGGAGTTGGATAAAGAGAAGTATAAAGATGCCATAAAATCTTCCACGAATATCGTAAAAAAAATAGATGACTTTATTACGATGTACATTGGGAAAGAAGATAAAAGGCAAGGAATTACCCGAAATGCTGAAACTACTGTGATGCAACGAATTAACGAGGCAAGTAATTACGTTGAAAGTCGTAAAACAGGGATCACAACAACAGAAAAACAACTGGTTCAGTTTTCTGAAAACGAGCTCAAAGCCGCCGTTGACAAAACTAATACATTCTTTAATACTGATTGGAAAACCTATAGAGAGAATATAGAAAAACTTAATAATTCTCCTTTCAAGGAAACAAAAATCATTAACTTAAAATAAGAGAAAGTATTATAAATCAAGACGAACTAAGTGAATATTTGGGTTAAATATTACCTAAAAAAATGTGATAGTGTTAAAATCAAATTGAATTGAGTTTGAAAGTGGACTAAAATATATGTACTTTTAAAAACAATATGTTAAGAACCTAAAAATAAAACAAAATGAAAAAAATAGTATTTGCCTTATCCATTGCCCTAGTAGGTTTATCCTACAGTTGTAAAGAAACAAAGAAAGATGCTCAAGAGACTGGAGAAGAAATGGAAGCTACTGTGAATGATATGGAAGCAAAAATGGACGAAAAAACCATGACCATCCTGTTAGAGCCAAAAAGTGATAGCAATGTTCGTGGAGAAATCACATTTACACAAAAAGACAGTCAAGTAATGATGGTAGCCACACTTACTGGATTAACAGCTGGAGAACATGCTATTCATATACATGAAACTGCAGATTGCTCTTCTGCGGATGGAAAATCGGCTGGCGGCCACTGGAATCCAACCTTTCAACCTCATGGAAAATGGGGCGTAACAGAAGAGTATCATAAAGGCGATATCGGAAACTTTACAGCAGAAGCTGATGGTAAAGGGAAAGTAGAATTCTCAACAGATGAATGGTGTATTGGTTGCGAAGACGAAACTAAAAATATTATTGGTAAAGGAGTAATTGTGCATGAAGGCGTTGATGATTTTACCACGCAACCTACTGGCGATGCTGGTGGTCGTGTAAGTTGTGCAGGTATTATTGAATAAATAGCATAAAATCTTAAAAATTAGAAAAGCTACAAAAAAATGTAGCTTTTTTTTAGTAATTTGCCCAAGTAAAAACCGTAAATGGAATTAGAAGTTTTAGTAGAAAAGTTTCGAAACAAAGACGAAAAAGCTTTTGAAAAGCTTTACGAAATGTATTCTGAAAGTATTTGTGGGGTTATTTTCAGTATAGTTAAAAATACAGATATTGCTCAAGAAATTTGTCAAGATGTGTTTATAAAAGCTTGGAAAAATTCCCAAACCTATAATGCAACGAAAGGGCGTTTTTTTACTTGGATGTTGAATATAGCACGCAATGCTGCTATCGATGAAGTTCGCTCTAAATCCCATAAAAACAATAAGCAAAACCTAACTTCCGATTTTTTCGTAGATATACTAGAAGACAAAAATGACCTCAACAATTTAGTAGATACTATTGGAATAAAAAGTCTATTGGTAAATTTGAAAGAAAAATGTATTCAGATTATAGAACTTTTATATTTTCAGGGATTTACACAAAAAGAAGCAGCAGAAGAGTTAGATATACCTGTAGGAACAGTTAAAACTAGAAACAGAAGTTGTATTTCACAAATTAGAAGCAATATTTCGATTTAGCATATGGATATAGATAAGTACATAGCATCAGGAATTTTAGAGCTTTATATAGCAGGTACACTCACGGAAGATGAAAATTTGGACGTGCTTAGTTATGCTCGAAAGCACCCTGAAATTCAAGCAGAAATTGAAGCCATTGAAGCCTCTATTGTTGCATTGACAAAAGCTGCCACACCAACACAAACCTCAAAATATAGCTACACTACGCTTTACGATAAAATTAAAACCACTACAGAAAACGAAGGTAAAGTGATACCATTGCCAAAAGAAAAATTAAACTGGTCCTCGTATTTAGGCTGGGCCGCTTCCGTACTTTTAGTTGCTGGATTAGCTTGGATGTACACTCAAAATAACGCGCTTAAAAATGAATTGCAAATTTCTTCAGAAGCAACAGTAAGCCTCGAAAAGCAAATTGAAGAAGCTAAATCGACTTTGGTAAAATCTGAAGAATTATTAAGCACCATAAGAAATAAAGACATTCAAGTAATCGCCTTAGGCGGCCAGGCAGTTGATCCAAATTCATATGCCAAGGCTTATTGGAATAGAAAAGAACAGCAGGTTTTTATTGATGCACAAGGACTTCCTGACCCTCCAGATGGAATGGTCTATCAAGTTTGGTCTTTAAAACTCGACCCTCTTACACCAACAAGTATGGGGCTATTAGAAAATTTTATTACTGACGATAATCGAGTTTTTGCATTAGCAAATCCGAACGAATCAGAAGCTTTTGGTATAACACTAGAGCCGGCCGGAGGAAGTGAATCACCAAATTTAGAGCAACTATATACTTTGGGAGCAGTTTAGTCGTAAAAGCAGTTTATAAATCCTTTTTGACGCGGTGAATTTTCATGGCTTTGATGATCCATTTAGGCAAAGGTTTTATAGGGTTTCTTTTTTTTAAATCTATGTAAATACCCCACTTTTTAAAAATGGGTACTTTATGTGTTTCTACTAATTCTATTAAGGTACCGTCAGGATCTTCTAAATAACCAAACTGGCCGGCAGCATCTCCCATATCAAAACTGTCTGTACTATCAACCGTAAATGAAAAGTTGTGTAGTGCAGCCTCTTCTTTATAGGCGGTAATACCATGTATATCAAAACACAAATGGATATACCCTACATCACCCCATAACCTGTCTTTATAGGTTTTCAAAGGTGTACGATTTAATACCTGTATTAATTCAATTTCTGAACTTCCTAACAATTCACCAAAGCCGCCAACGGCTCTTTTTGAATGTTTTAGAATAACTCTATGAAATGTGTTTTTTCCTCCGGGTAAATTCTCAAAATCCTTAAAAACGCCTTTCTCATCGAAATACACGATATCATATCCCAATAATTGTTGGTAAAATTTAATTGAAATAGCCATATTCGAAACACCAATAACAGCTCCCATAACTCCGCCACTTAGAGATTTGGTGTTCGTATATTGATCTTCGTGCTCTACAAGTTGCACTAAATTATGCCATGGGTCAGCACAAAAAAAATGAGATCTTAGCGTATCGATGGATTCCAGTTCACCTAAAATTGAAAGCTGTAACTTTTGAAAAATAGTGTGATTTTCTTTAATTTTAGTACTGCGAACTTTCATTATATTGATGCCTAAATCACCTAATAAAAGTTTTTCTTTGGATATTTTAGGCACCCTATCTTTGAATTGCCAAATTTCTAAGCCACCGCCTCCCTTCAGATTTAAGGCTAGCAATGCAATTCTTTTATAGCTAATATTATCTGTATATCGCGTCATCAAGGCAGCTTCTGCCTCATCTTCAAATACAAGGATATCAAATCCCAAAAAAGTGCGATACCAGTTAAAAACATCTTTGGCATTTACCACACCTATACCCATTTGTTGAATACCGTTAATTATTTTATCCATAGCTATTATTTGTTGGTATAGGGTATTTTAAGTAATTTATGATGTAGCGATTTTAATTTTTCCGGAGGATAGCCGTACTTAAACAAGAGAACGAGCAATAAATTAGAAGCATTCACTTTTAGATAAGAATTCGTTTCGTATTTCCGAGCCGATACAATTAAATCATTTTTGATAATGGTATAGTTGACACTATTTTTTTTCATTCGTTTAAAAAACTCAAAATCTTCCATGATGACTTGTTGTTCATTAAACTTACCTAAGTTTAAAAAAACAGTTTTTTTTATAAACAAACATTGGTCACCACCCCCCGTAAATAAACTATCTTTAGCCGTAAATGAAGCGTTTATGCGCAAGAGAAAATTTTCTTTATCAAACTTGTAAGAGAAAAAACCTGCTTCAAACCTAGCCTTAAATGCCTGTTGAATATCCACAATAAAATTCTTAGGTGGCTTTACATCGGCATGTAAAAAAACTAATTCATCGCCGGTAGAAAACACTGCGCCATAATTCATTTGAACTGCTCTGCCACTTTCTTTACATTCTAAAAATAAGATGTTCTTTGCACAATTAATTTGGTTACTGTTATCGCTATTTGCCGAAGATAAAACAACTATAATTTCAACCTCATTATCTTTAGTTATTGCTTCTAAGTAAGGCACTAAATGAATAAGGTTTTTTTCTTCGTTATGTGCTGGAATTATAATTGATATCATAAAATTAGTTGGACAATTATTTGAAAAGGGTATTTATTTATTCTTTAAAGCTTCTATTAATAATATCATTTACGTAGTTTTAAGGGCTAGGGTTTTATTTTATAGAAAACCTTTAGCTCCTAAATTACATAAATAATATAACATCATTTTAAATAAAAATCATGGTTAAAATAGCCACTAAATTATTAGTTCATTTAATAGTAACTACTTTTCTATCCTATTCTATAAACGCACAGTTCATTGAAAGTAATAGCCTAAAATTAAATGATCAGTCTGAGCAATTTTTAAAAAATATAAAGTCAGGAAAAAGCACCTCAGAATTCAGAACTCAACTTGCCACTACTTCTATTGAAACATTAGAAAAAAGTCTAGTCACTGATTTAGAAAAATTAGCTTTTTGGGTGAATATTTATAACGGATACATTCAAATAGTTTTAGCTGAAAATCCTGATTTATATAATGATAGAGGATCATTTTTCAAGAAAAAACAAATCCCCATTGCTGGTGACACTGTATCCTTTGAAAAAATAGAGCACGGTATTATTCGCAAATCACAATGGCCTTTAGGTTTGGGATATGTTAGAAAGTGGTTTCCTAATGCATTAGAACGAAAATTAAGAGTCGACAACCGAGATTATCGCATACATTTTGCCTTAAATTGTGGCGCCAAAGACTGTCCGCCAGTAGCCATTTATGAAGCTGATAAGCTTGATGCACAGTTCAATAAAGGAACAGAAAAGTATTTAAAAGACACATCGATCTACGAAAAAGATAATAAAAAGGTTATTATCACCCCTTTATTTAGTTGGTTTAGAGGTGATTTTGGTGGTAAAAAAGAAGTGAAGCGTATTTTAAAAGAATTTAAAATTATCCCTGCAACCGAAAAAATCGAAATTGATTATAAAAACTATGATTGGACTTTAGATTTAGATAATTGGACAGAATTATAAATTATAATACCTAAAATGTT
>JBGSQM010000110.1:0-9328 GCA_041738035.1 Cellulophaga sp. | reverse complement strand
TGGCCTTTATAATGCAAAACACAGGACTCTTCGTCCGTAAAATGTAGCGAAAATGAAAATATATCCATAACTTTAAAATTATATTTTAACAAATATAGGAATAATTCCATAAATTAGGAATAATTACGGATATGCAAATTTATTTTTATCTAACTGAAGGTAAAAAATAAGGGCTGCGGCTACAAGAGTTTTGCGTCAGGCGGGCTGAGGTGCAAAATTCAACAGCAGTTTTTCAATTGAACATTAGTAATAAAACCAGCCTTTGTGCTCCGAAACCCGCCCGAACGCAAAGCCCGAAGACGTTGGACGACCCAACTGACAACATCGAAACATACAATAAATGATTTTAGAACAGAAGGAAATAAAATATAAAGGAAAGGTGGTTTTTGAAAGACTTGTTATGTCAACTGGTTTTAAGCGTGTGCCTAAACTTTTCTCTGAAAACGAAGCCTGTTTCTTATTTCTTACAAAAGGTGCTTTTCATTTTCGGACACCTACCAACTTTCTAACATTTATTGAAGGTGATGCTATGCTCTCTAAGTGTGGAAATTACTTTATGGAAAATGTGATGCTTAACGATAAAACTGAACATCAAGTTATTTCGGCTATTGGAGCATTTTTTTACCCGACAATGGTTAAAGGTTTTTTTCAATCGGACTTAACTATTCAGCAATTCCAAAACAATTTTGACACAGCAAAAATCAGTATTGAGCCGTTAATGAAATCTTTCATTGACAGTATCAATTTTATGCTCGACAATCCAAGTGTTACCGATGAAAATTTAATCATTACAAAACTCAAAGAGTTACTTTTACTATTGAGTAAAAGCGAAAATTCAAAATCAATCAATTCTTTTGTAAATTCTCTTTTTGTTTCCTATGAATATAACTTTAATGATATTATCCAAAAAAATATCTACTCAAATCTTTCAATTCAAGAACTTGCCCATTTGAGTAATTTAAGTTTAGCGACTTTTAAGAGAAAGTTTGCGGAACTTTACAAGGCAAGTCCTGCAAAATATATTCTTGAAAAAAAATTAAAGAAATCTGTTCATCTTCTTGAATTCAAAACAAAACCAATATCGGAAGTAGCTTATGAATGTGGTTTTGAGACAGTCTCAAATTTTGACAAGGCGTTCAAAAGGCAATTTGGAAAATCACCGTCTGAATACCGATTGAGCCAAAAAGACAAATAACTAAGCTAAAAGGGAAACACAAATAAATTTAACAGTTGCAAATTTGTACCATAATTAAAACATCAAAATTATGGTAATAGAAAAAGAAATCATCATAAAGAACAATATCGAAAATACATGGAAAATATTAGGACACGATTTTGCACACCCATATAAATGGGCTTCTGGGGTAAAGCATTCCGAAGGAGACGGAAAGCAATTGGCAACCACACAATATGATGAAAGAGCATGTCAAACAGTTATGGGTGACATCAGGGAAAAACTTACTCAATATTCTGACAGCGATTTTCACTTAGTATACTTAGTAACAGAAGGAATGCCAAGTATGGTAAAAAAGGCAACCAACGACTGGCAACTAACAAACCTGGGTTCAGAAAAAACGAAGCTAAAAATCAGAATGGAATTTGTTTTTCAAGGACTATTGGGCTTTATAATGCGACCTTTAATGAAAATGAAACTCAATAAAATTGCCCAAGAAATGGTGGAAGATTTTGGACACTATGCAGAGAACGGGAAACCACATCCACGAAAACTAAAAGCACAAACGAAATGAAAGAATTGAAAAAATATTTAACAATCAACAGTCTCTTTTCAGCTATTAGCGGATTGACAATGTTGCTATTTTCAAATGATTTAAACAAATTATTTAATATTTATAATGTTTATGTTTTTCCAATTATCGGAAGTAACTTATTGATTTTTGCAGCTTTTATTTTGTTCGTTTTCAGCAGACAATTGACAAATAAAATATTGGTAACAACAATTACAACTCTTGACGCACTCTGGGTTCTAGGGAGTTTTGTAATTGTTAGTTTAGGACTGTTTGACTTATCACAAGAAGGCAATATTCTTATTAGTATTGTAGCAGTTTGGATAGCATTTTTGGCTTACAAACAATATTTTAATACAAGTAGTAAAAAGAAAATATAACTTATGCCAATAATTGAATTTACAGCAGGTAAGCTCACAAGAGAAGTGAAAGAAAAACTTATAACACAACTGACATACATTTCAGCAGAAATTACAGGAATACCAAAGCATTTGTTTTTTATAACGATAAATGAAAAACCCGATGAAGATATTGCTGTTGGTGGTGTAAGTATACAAAAACTAAAAGAAGAATTAAACAAACAGAAATAACAACGAACCGCTAACAGCACCTACAAGAAATGGGCGGTTTAGTGGTTAGATGAAGCTTTGTGCTTCGTATCAAGTTCAGGGATAACAGAAAGTTTTCGTCTCCGAAATCGCCAACTTCTTGTAGCTGCAAACCGTTTAAAAGATTCTAATAAATATTAAAATTAATAACAATTTTTATTGCGCTAATTTGTATTTTTACATTCGCCCAAAAGGAGCAAAAACTCAACCTGACTAAAATTTTAAAAAACAACGGATTAAGCATTATTAATCGTAAATTAAAAGCAATTGAGAACCATTAGTTTATAATTTAACAAACAGCAGTAACAACTTTAAAAAATGCAAGACATATTATTTAACTTTATATCAAAATATATCACTCTTACGGAAGATGAAATGAATGAAATAATCTCATTTGACATATTTCATTCTGTTAAGAGGGGGACTATTTTACTCAAAGAAGGACAGAATTCGCAGGATGAATATTTTGTTTTAAAAGGATGCATTCGAAAATATTACATTATAGATGGTGACGAGAAAACTACGGCTTTTTTTACAGAAATGGAAGGTTTAACACCGCATTGTGCCATAAATAATAATCCGTCTGAATATTTCGTTAGTTGTTTAGAAGATACTATACTAACGATTGCAAATAAGGATTTAGGCGTTGAATTATTTACTAAATTTCCTAAATTTGAAATTATGTGTAGAATATATTCAGAAGAATTAGTAGCCAAACAACAAATAGACTTTGACGAGTTTAAAACTTCCTCACCAGAGCAACGATATCTTAACCTACTACAAAAAAGACCTGATCTTATTCAACGTATTCCACAACACCAATTAGCAAGTTTTTTAGGTGTGAAACCCCAATCTTTAAGTAGGCTAAGAGCAAGGATTGTGGAGAAAAATAAAGGGTAACGTTTATTTCTTAACCTAAGGTAACATATTTAAGCAGCTTGCCAATTTACTTTTGCAGTATAATTTAATATTATAATGAAAAAAATATGCAAAAGAAAATTTTATGTTTTGTCTTAATTTTATTAATGGCAAACGCTTTACATGTTAAAGCTCAATATGCTAAAACCGACAACAATTACAAACGCTGGCTAGTTGGTAGCTCAATGTTTTTATTAGGTAATTTGGCTACTACAAACAGACCAGACTTCGTTCAACTCAATTTAGGCTATCGTATTACTGGAAAAGATGTAATTACATTAGAAGCAAAAACTTGGAAATCTGCTTGGCCGAATGGTATTCATCCTTTTTTTAACAAATCTTATGGCACGCCGGAAGAAGAATTTCCTGGGTATATACGTGATTATGGCTTAGCGGTTTCTTACCAACGTTTTCTGTGGAAAGGCTTATATTCCGAATTGAACATAATGCCTACTCTGCAAGATTTCGTTAATGAAGAAGGCAAAAAAATTGATAATGGTTTTCAGATTTTCAATACTTATCGTGCTGGTTATCACATCAAACTTTTTAAGGATAGATTTTTCATTCAACCATCAATTGCAATTACCCACCGAGCTTATCACACAAAAATGCCCGATGGATTTAAACAGCTAGATGATAAATGGTCAAAATTTATCTTCGGAGAACCAGGACTTCATTTTGGGTATAATTTTTAAAACTACAGTAATTATATCAAGGCAGTTATTTGCACCAAATACGGAACTCCAGAAGTTTTACAGCTTCAGGAAGTCGATAAACCGGTACCAAAGGACAATCAAATTCTTGTCAAAATAGTTGCTACTGCAGTCAACTCTGGCGATGTAAAAGTAAGAAGCCTTGATGTTCCTGGATTTATGAAAATCATATTGCGATTAGTTTTAGGTATTTCAAAACCAAGAAAACCTATTTTAGGAAATGTTTTTTCAGGTATCGTTGAAAGCAAGGGAAATAAAGTCTCAAAATTCAAGGTTGGTGATAATGTTTTTGGAATGACTGGTTTCAATTTTGGAACAAATGCAGAATATATTGCAATTAATCAGGACAGCAATGTACTTGAAATGCCTATCAATGCAAGCTATGAAGAAGCCGCAGCTATAATATTTGGAGGACAAACGGCGATTCATTTTTTAGGAAAAGCACGGATTGCAGAAAAATCAAACGTAAAAATTTTAATTATTGGTACAGCAGGTTCTGTAGGAACTGCTGCAATACAGGTGGCCAAATATCATAAAGCAATTATAACGGCAATATGCAGCTCTAAAGATCATAAACTGATTTCGGAATTGGGAGTTTACGATATGGTTTATTATGACAAGGAAGATTTTACAGCACGTAAGGAAAAGTTTGATATTATTTTTGATGCAATTGGAAAATATAGTAAAACTCAATGTAAAAATCTCTTCAATAAAAACGGTGTTTATATTAGCGTAAATATTGGATACGCTTCTGAAAAAATAAATCAACTAAAGCTATTAAAAGAATTGTTTGAAAACGGAGATTTTAAAGCTACAATTGATAAAACTTTTACAATTTCCGAGATAGTTGCCGCACACAGCTACGTTGACACTGGTAGAAAAAAAGGAAATGTTATTGTAAAAATATGTTAATGACATAAGGAGCAGCCATCAACGCACAATGCTCGCTTGTAATTTAATTCCTGTATCTTGATAGCTTTAAAAAATTCTAAAATAGATTGTAATCATTTATAGTCGAAAGATTGGGATAAAACTTATGGATTTTTCAAAAAAATATAAAAAATCATTTTGGAGAAAAAAAAGCAGTGCGAAACTTAAATCACTACTATTATGAAAAAATTAGCTTCTTCAATTTTTGCTTTTCTTCTTCTTTTCTCATCAGGAATATTTGCCCAAAAAGAGCAAAATTTAATTCTCTAAGAACTTTTAAAAGAAGGAAAATTAAAAATAATTAATCGAAAAGCTACACCAATTGATAGTTTCTCATACAACCACATTAAACTTTCTGAAAATAACGGAGAGGGAATTGTATGGCTACCAATGAAAGATTTTAAAAACGGCATAATTAAAATAGAAATGCGAGGAAAAAATGTGGTTCAAAAAAGTTTTATCGGCATAATATTTCACGCGCAGAACAATAAAACTTATGACGCGGTTTATTGTCGACCATTTAATTTTTTTGCTGCAGATTCAGTAAAAAAAGTACACGCAATTCAATACATTTCGCATCCAATTTACACTTGGAAAAAATTACGAGAAGATAAAAACGGACAATACGAAAAAGAAATCGTCAATCCTCCAAATCCAAAAAGTTGGTTTAAAATGATATTGGTTGTAGATAATAAAAATATAAAAGCCTTCATAAATGATTCTAAAGAGGCATCAATAGATGTGCAAAAAATAAGCAATTTTCAAAAAGGAAAAATTGGAATTTTTGTTGGTGATAATAGTGATGGCGATTTTAAAAACATAACGAAAGAGTATATAAAATAATGAAATTAGAAACAGTAAAATATACTAAAATTAGTTCTAAATAGTATAAATTCAAAAAAAAAATTAAAATGACGCAACAACAAAAAATAATCGATTGCGAAAAGCAACTGATACAAGCAATAAAAATTAATGACATCAAAATGCTCGATGCACTATTGCACGAAGATTTAATCTTTAACATTCCAACAGGGCAAAGCATTACCAAATCAATGGACATAGAAAATTATCGTTCTGGTGGTATGATAGTTTCAGAAATAATAGCAACAGACCAAAACATTAAAATTTTTGACAACATTTCAATAGTAAATGTTACAATTCATTTAAAAGCAAAATATGAAGGCCAAATGATTGCTGGAAAATACAAGTATTTAAGAGTTTGGAAAATATTTGATAAATCTTGGAAAGTAATAGCTGGTAGTGCCTATTCACTCTAACATTAAAGATTATAAACTGAAAAAAGGAATAAATCTAAGCAATGAAAAATTTTTCAAACTACGTTACAACCACTTTATTAAATTTAAAAAGAATAAAATCTGATCTTCCTAATCTCTTGTTGACTATGTGAAATTAAAAAAAACATTTTAAACAACCAACTAGCAATTTTCTAGGAAAGGCTATTTTAAATACTATAAAAATGGATCAAAACAGTCTATGAGAAATATTCATGGAAATTATGAAAATAAATAAACAGTAATTATAATTTGTGGTGGTGCATTAGTTAGTGGTCTAGCTGATATCAATTGGAAAACTATTCTAAAAATAGCTAAAGAGATTGCTTAAATTCATCCTCAATTGCAGAACCTGCATTTCAAGCACAAAATAACAAAACTTAAGATGCTGTTTATTGCCGACCATTCAATTTTTTAGCCAAAGATTCTGTGAAAAGAATTCACGCGATTCAATATATTTAGCACCCTATAAAAACTTGAAAAAAATTACATGAAGGAAAAAAACGCACTATACGAAAAAGAAATCATCAATCTGCCAAATCCTAATGGCTGGTTTACAATGACATTGATTTTTAATTGTAGAACCACAAATGCCTATATCAATAATGCTGAAAAACTATCATTAATAATTGTAATTAAGCGAAAATCAAAATGGAAAAATCCGCATTTTTGTTGGCGATAATGGTGGTGTAAACTCTAGGAATATAATGCCTATATCAATAATGCTGAAAAACCATCATTTATAATTGTAATTAAGCGAAAATCAAAATGGAAAAATCCGCATTTTTGTTGGTGATAATGGTGGTATAAACTCTAGGAATATAATGATAAAACATTCAAAATAATGAAATTAGAAAAAAAAGAAATAACCGAAATAATAGAAAATGCTTTTACCTACCTAGTGGTTTTCGCAATGTTTGCTTACGGTATTGGAAAAATGGTTCAGTTTAATGGTGCTGTGCCAACTAATAAAAGTGTTTCAGAATTGACAAGTCAGCAACTTAGGTGGGCATTTTATGGCTATTCAAAGTCATTTGTTCTAACATTAGGATTTTTAGAAATTATAGGAGGGATTTTAATGCTAATAAAGAGAACAAGGATTTTAGGATGCCTTTTTGTTTCCACTATACTTGTCAATGTAATACTTCAAGATATTTTTTATGGCGTAAACATTGGAGCATTACGAGCTGCTATATTATATCAGGTATTTATATTTGTCATACTGGTGTTCAATAAAGAAAAATTAATACAAAGTTTTAAAATAATAACTACAGGTAATAAGACTAATGTGTTCAAAAAAAAATACCTTGTTAAGATAATACTATCGATAGTCCTCTTTGCTATATTTAGAATATTAGAATATTTTGTAACCATAAAATTGTAAAAATAATAAGCGAAAAAGGAATTGTTTTGTTTGACGTTGAATTTAACTTTTGCATTGTAGCAGTGTTATATATTATAAAATACGTTATAAACGATAAAATCTGTTTTTTCTTCACAACAAAGCGAGATAGGGATGAAAATATTGAATGAAAATGGCAATCAAAACAATTCGACAAATACTATAGTTTTCATTAAAAACAAAAGAGTTTTTATAAAAACCGATGTTATAATTTACACAAAAACAAATAAATACCTTTTTATGGTATTTTAGTAAACACCCACTTCAAGACCACTAAAGATAATAAGAATATGCGTTTTAGCACTTTTATTAATAAAGATGGCGATTATTTTGATGTGTTGCATTTTACCAAAGTAGTCGATAAATATCCTATTCATGAGTTAGTGGTTTATGCCTATTACTGTAAAACTATAGCTTAGATACTATTTGGACTAGAAAAATTGCCTTAAAAGCAGATCCAAAAGCTTCCGATAAGCCTAGTTTTTCAACTATTGTAAACTCTAATAATATTGTTATTTAAATTATAGGTGATAGCAATAATTGATCACCAAACCCATTCAGCACATTCCCCTACATTTCGCGGAAAGCTAAATTCCGGGAAAAGAGCTTCCCTACTCAGGTCTTAGACACAACTTCAAAGCTTCCGATTTCCACTACGCTGAATCCCGCAGAAAAAGCGGGAAACACTTCATTCCCAATCTACACCCTTAAAGTCAAGTCCGCTTAACATACTACTAAACGAGAACAATCCGTTTTCATAATCCGTTAAGCACATTCCCCTACATTACGGAAAAGGTCTGTCCTGAGCGAAGTCGAAGGGCTAAATTCCGGGAAAAGAGCTTCCCTACAAAAGTCTTGGACAAAACTCCAAAGATTCCGATTTCCATTGCGCTGAACCTGCCTTAAAAACGGCAGGAACACTCCATTCCCAATCTTCATCTTTAAAGTTCAGTCCGCCTTATATACTACGAAACAAGAATAACTAGTTTTCATAATCCGGTAAGCACATTCCCCTACATTTCACGCTCGCCTGCTAAAAAAAGCAAGCAAACACTTAATTTCGGGAAAAGAGCTTCCCTACAAAAGTCTTGGACACCTTCCACAATTTCTACTTTCCATTCCGCTAGCCCGATCCGTCCCGAAACCTCGGGACTGGAACGGGACGCTGCATTCCCAATCCGAAACTGTGAACGGAGTCCGCTAAATCGGAATTCCATTATTCATTTGGTACCGCTTCCTGTGTTTGGGTACTTCACAAAAGCCTTTGGACCTACCTCCGCACCTTCGCTTTTATTCCCTTTTTATGCCAGCAAAATACCAACATTTGGAAGTTGAACGGACTGCATAAACCGTTACGCTGCGCTTCACTTTTTATAAGTCCTTATCAATTCAAAATCTTGAAAATGTATCAGCAACAAAAAAAGGTAACAGCGAGGGCGCTATGGGAAGTAAATCTAAAATGAATTTTATGAAATCTTACAAAAACATCAAAAAGGAAGCAGCACCAAAAAAAACAAAAAAGGAAAACGCTCCAGATATAATAAGTAAATCACTTCAAAAAAATATAAAAGTAAACTATTTGAATGGTTCAAGTAGTGTTTTATTAATCAAGTCTGAACCTATCAGGCTATAAATTCTTTTATTATGAGTACTATAAAAAATCACGTACAGTTAATTGGAAATGTTGGACAAGAGCCAACCATTACAAACCTTGACAACG
>JBGSQM010000109.1:0-32040 GCA_041738035.1 Cellulophaga sp. | reverse complement strand
TCAAAAAAGTCATTTCCTAAAAAGTCTTGTTTCATTTGCACTACGGTTTCTGTTTTATTTCCTGTAAAACTATCTGTAAAACCACAATGTGGCAAGTTAGAGCCCACAAGAATTAAATCACCATCTGCATAATAGGAAACGTGGCTGCCTATTTGGCGTTTGCCTGAACCACCATTAATATATACCAACTCAATTTCAGGGTGGTAGTGCCAAACGGCATTCGTGTTTAGTTTGTTTTCATCAAACTTTTGATAGGTAAAAGAATGTCCAAAATCTGGAGCTATAGCTTCAAATGCTGGTTTGTGTAAGATCATAAACTTTTTATTGTAAAATTAAATAAGCTTTTTAGTTCAATTATATGCAAAGTTACCTATAATCTATGGTATTTTAATCTATAGGATATGTTAAATAACTAAAGATGGTAAAATAGCAAAGAAATTGGAGAAATCTGGCGTATTTATAGTTGTTTTTTGAGGGTACATTTGTACTGTAATCATTTAGTAATCTTTTAAAATAAAAAATTATGAAAACAGTTGTGAAATTTACAGTAATGGTAGTATTATTATTTCATATAGTAGTAGCAAATGCCAGTGAGCCAAAATTAAACCTAGTAGCAGATCTTAGCGAAAAAAGTTTAATTATTGATTTGGATGAAGTATCTCAGGACACTAAAATTCAATTTTTAGATAGTGAAAACTACATAATTTACTCTGATAGTTCTTTTAAAAATAAATCAATTCACACAAAATTTGATTTAAGTAATCTTAAAGAGGGATCGTACATTTTTAAACTTGAAAGTTCAACGAAAACCATCATTTATGATATCTTACTTCAAAAAGAAACAATTATCATAAAGGATAAAGTAGAGGTAATTAAGCCAGCATTTAGAGTCAAAGAAGATATGGTTTACATAAATTTTTTGAATATTACTAAAAAAGGTGTCGAGATTAAGGTTTATGATGCGGAAGACCGAGTATTATATTCAGAAAAATTTACGGATACCCTAATCGTTGAAAAGGCCATCAATTTTAAAAACGCTTATAAAGGAGAATATACGGTTATAGTAAAAAACACTAATGGTAATTATCTAAAAAACGTGAGTATATAAAATTGGTTTTAAGTTAAGTTGAGTTAATTTTTTTAAACCAGAAGGGGAGCAAACGCTCCCCTTTTTTATAACTTATTCTTAATCCATTGATTAATTTTCGTTTCTAAAAGTGCTAAAGCCACACATTCAGTTTCCAGTATTTGGTTATGGAATTTTATAATAGCGTTTATCGAAAATTTTGTGATTTTGAAAAATAATTTAAAAATTTATTAGGTAGTCCAAAATGTCAGTTTAAGCCAGTCCAAGACCATGCTAAATTGCATTTCGATGGGCTGAATGAGATAAATTAGTTAATATTTTTAAACACAACTTATTTAATCCAAAAATTTTTAAACTTTTTTATTTAATGATTTTCTCAATTTTTCTTTCTTGTAGGCTGGTAAAGCTTCGTTATCAAAAATAAGCTGAATTATTTCTGGATTTTTAACCTTAGCAAATAAAAATTCGTAATACTGATTAATCGTTAAAGTATTTTTAGATTGCTGTTTTAATATCATTTGATCACCAATTTTGACGTTTCCTGTTTCTAAAATTTTAATGTAAGTACCCGGATATTTATGTTTAACATATTGTTTGATAACCTGTTGATTATCAAACCGAACACCTAATTTATAACAAGGTTCTCGGGGTTGTGTTATCTGTACTAAAGCAGTACCAATCTTATAGATATCGCCAATTCTGAGTTCATCTTCATTTAAGTCCTCTATTGTTAAATTTTCACCGAACATGCCCCAATCCCATTTTAAATTTGGGTATAAGCTTTTCCAATAAGGATATTGATTGGCGCCAAACAAAAAGCAGGCTTTGTTTTCTCCGGCGTGGTGCTTTCTATCAATAACTGTATCGTTTTCAACATCAGTTGCTCCTAAAAAGAGAGGTTTATTTGTGGGATATTTAAAAATACCTGTTTGTTCTTCTTTTCCGTTCCATTGAAAGGTGGTTGAAGTGCCTAGATTTGTTGAGATAACTTTCATGTTATAAAGGTAAATAAAAATACGCCCAATACATCAGGCCAAATTGTAATGGAATCCTTAATATCAAAACCCATTTAGGAATACCTGCGGATGCTTTTTCGCCAGAAATCATATAAAAATGTACCAAAAGAAAAACAGCCAACATGGCAATAATTCCATAAATAGCTAAATTTTTCGTTGTAGGAAAGCATAAACCTAAGCCTAAAACAATTTCAGCTACACCACTTAAAAGTACTAATAATTTATGATTTGGTAAATAGCGCGGCATGATACGCATATATATTTTAGGCTTTATAAAATGCATAATGCCAGCAAATATGTACATGCCAGCCATAAAGTATAAATCGTAAGGATAATTCATAGTTTTATTTTTTAGAAAGATATTGATTTTTCTACAAAAAAAAGCTGCTTCATTTAGTTGAAGCAGCTTTGTTTTTTTGTCTAAAGTCTAAGGTCTAAGGTCGAATGTCAAAAATTTTCGTTAGCATTATCAAGCGGACAAACGAAAAACTATTAACCATCAACGGTCAACCAGCAACTACTTCACCATCTCGTAACTACGCTTAATAAAGTTCGTTAGCTCTTCCCCTTTTAGCAGACCTTTTGATAAACGTGCTAAATCTAAAGACTGATTAATTAAACGTTCTTTTTTCTTCGCAGTTTTAGTGTTTAAAATCTCGCTTACCAATTCGTGATTCGTATTTACAATAAGGTTATACATTTCAGGCATATTCCCCATCATGAACATACCGCCACCACCGCCAGTTTTTTGCATATCTTTCATCCTGCGCAAAAATTCCGGTTCGGTAATAATAAATGGAGAAGCGTTACTATCCATTGCCTCAAGCTGAATGCTATAAGATTTATTACCAATGATGCTTTCTAAATCAGCCTTTAGGTTGTCTTTTTCTTCGTCAGAAAGTTTCGAAATTTGGGTATCTTCTTTTTTTATTAAATTATCTAAATGATCCGAATCTACACGCGCAAATGAAATCTTCTCTTTTGAGCTCTCTAATTTTTGCATCAAATGCGATATAATCGGAGAATCTAAAAGTAAAACTTCGAAACCCTTTGCCTTAGCAGCTTCAATATAGCTGTGTTGTGCATCTTTATCGGAAGCATAAAGAATTACCAATTTACCGTCCTTATCTGTCTGATTGTCTTTTAATTTTTCTTGCAATTCTTCAAACGTAAAGTAATTGCTATCAACTGTTGGGTATAATGCAAATTTATCTGCTTTTTCAAAGAATTTATCTTCGGAAAGCATTCCGTATTCAATGACAATTTTAATATCGTTCCATTTGGTTTCAAAATCTTCTCTGTTATTTTTAAATAAAGAAGCTAGTTTATCGCCAACTTTTCGAGTGATGTACGATGATATTTTCTTCACCGCACCATCTGCCTGTAAATAAGAACGCGACACATTTAAAGGAATATCAGGAGAATCAACGACCCCACGAAGCATCATCAAAAATTCAGGAACAATACCTTCTACATTATCGGTTACATATACTTGATTTTGATACAATTGAATTCTATCTTTCTGAACATTTAAATCGTTAGTTAACCTGGGGAAATATAAAATTCCAGTCAAATTAAACGGATAATCTACATTTAAATGAATATGAAATAAAGGTTCTTCAAACTGCATCGGATACAATTCTCTATAGAAATTTTTGTAATCAGCATCTTCCAAGTCAGCTGGCTGCTTTGTCCAAGCTGGGTTAGGGTTGTTTATAATATGGTCAACCTCCTGAGTAGGTGCTTTATCTTCTTCTTTTGCACCTTCTGGCTTAGGCAAAGTTTCTGTTGTAGTTCCAAATTTAATCGGAATAGGCATAAACTTATTATACTTTGTTAGAAGCGATGTAATTCTACTCTTTTCTAAAAACTCGGTGGAGTCTTCAGCAATATGTAAAATAATCTCTGTACCTCTGGTTGTTTTGTCAGAAGCTTCTAACTCAAAATTCGGAGAACCATCGCAAGTCCAATGCACCGCTGGGGCATCTGTATGACTTTTGGTAATGATTTCTACTTTTTCAGCGACCATAAAGGCAGAGTAAAAACCTAAACCAAAATGACCTATAATTCCAGAATCTTTAGCGCTATCTTTATATTTATCTAAAAACTCTTCGGCGCCAGAAAAAGCCACTTCATTAATGTATTTTTTTACTTCTTCTTCGGTCATTCCCAAACCCTGATCAATAACATGAATTTTTTTGCCTTCTTTATCAATCTTAACTTCGATAATAGGATTGCCATATTCACTTTTTGATTCGCCGATAGATGTTAAATGCTTCAATTTTAATGTCGCATCTGTGGCGTTTGAAATTAATTCCCTTAAAAATATTTCGTGATCGCTGTATAAGAATTTCTTAATTAAAGGAAATATATTATCAACGGACACATTAATCTTACCTGTTGCCATCTGTTTATTTTTGTTTTTATTATTAATATAAAACTCCTTAGGTCAAAAAAAATACCAAGCTCTAAATTAATGACAAACTGGCATACATAAAGTGTGGATGTGGGTTAAAAGGTTAGTTTAGGCACAAATTAAGAGGATAATCTTCGTTTTCCTAAAAAATAAATAATTAAAGAGGTAAGTAATCTGAATTAAAAACGACTTTAAAAAAAAGATTTATAAGCGTAAAGTTTCTCGGTTTTTATGCTTGAATCTACAAAATGAAAAATTTAACAAATATTTTGTTTAATAAATTTGATAAATAGTTAAACAAAAATTATCTTTACATCGTATTGGGAATATGAATTGCTATGAAAAAGAGTTTTATTCTACAATCGATTTATTTATTTGGTTAGGTTGAAAAAAAACGTATTTCTTTCATTAGGAATGCGTTTTTTTAATTGACTTAATTAAAATAGTAATTAACCTGATTTATTCGTATCTTAATATATTAAAATTAAAATAAAATGGCAGCAAAAACAGAAACAAAGAAAATTACTGATGACGCTATAATAGCAATGTATATGGAGTATGTTTTAGAACATGAAATGGTTCCAAGATCTATTTATAAATTCTGTAAATCAAATAAAATAAAAGAAGAAGATTATTATGCCCACTTTGGCTCCGTGGAAACTTTGCAGCATCGCATTTGGGAAAAATTTTATGAGAACACTCAAAAATTGATGAACGATAATAAGGAATATGCATCTTTTTCTAATAAAGATAAGATGTTGACTTTTTTCTTTTCGATGTTCGAACTTTTAACAATGAACAGAAGTTATGTTCTATTTGCTTTAAGCGAGCATAAAAATATGTTGAAAAATGCTGTTCAATTAAAAGGATTAAGACATAAAATAAAAGAGTTTGCTACTGTCCTTATTGATGAAGCAAACGAGGCGAAAAATTATAAATTGACCAAAAGAAATCCGACTATATTTTCAGAAGGTGCTTGGATTCAGTTTTTATTCCTTTTAAAATTTTGGATGGAGGACTCAAGTGCTGGTTTCGAGAAAACCGATGTGATCATCGAAAAATCTGTTACCACTATTTTTGATGTCTTTGAAAATACACCTTTAGATAGTTTATTAGATTTTGGAAAGTTCTTGTATAAAGAGAAGATGGCGTAGCTTTAATTTTAGAATATATTACATTTTATGTTGTGATGTTTTATTGAATATAATTTAAATAAAAAGCCAACAATTCACAAAAAAATTAGAAATGAAAACTTTAGATAGAATACCTACAGGGAAAATAGAAAGAGCGAGCAAACTAGTGAAAACTGGGGTTAAAATTGGAGGTAATTATGTAAAGTATTACGGAAAAAAATTAGTAAATCCTGAAATGACAAGGGATGAACTCAATGAAGATAATGCCGGAGACATTTATGATAGTTTAAAGAGCTTAAAGGGAAGCGCCTTAAAAGTAGCTCAGATGTTAAGTATGGATAAGAACATTCTGCCATCTGCCTATGTAGAAAAGTTTTCTTTGTCTCAATTTTCTGTGCCGCCTTTATCGGCGCCTTTAGTACGTAAAACATTCAAAAAATACTTAGATAAATACCCAGAAGAAATCTTTGATACTTTTGATAAAGACTCCATCAACGCTGCAAGTATCGGTCAAGTACACAAAGCAACGAAGGCGGGTAAAAATTTGGCGGTAAAAATTCAGTATCCAGGAGTTGCTGAAAGTATCAGTAGCGATTTGGCTTTGGTAAAACCAATTGCCATAAGAATGTTTAATTTAAAAGGTAAAGATTCTGATAAGTTTTTTGAAGAAGTAGAGCATAAGTTAGTAGAAGAAACGAACTATCTACTAGAGATGAAACAAAGTCAAGAAATTACGGAGGCCTGTGCTATGATTCCAAATATGGAATTCCCGGTATATTATCCTGAATTATCCAGTGAACGAATTATCACGATGGACTGGATGCAAGGTTTGCATTTAAGTGAGTTTGCAAAAACCAATTTTGATGAGGCTACAGGAAATAAATTAGGGCAAGCGCTTTGGGATTTTTATATGTTTCAGATTCATGGTTTGCGAAAAGTACATGCTGATCCGCATCCAGGAAATTTCTTGATAAGTAAAGAAAACACTTTAATTGTAATAGATTTTGGTTGTATTAAAGAAGTGCCAGATGAATTTTACTATCCCTATTTCGAATTGGCAAAAACTGAAATTATCCAAGATGACGCTTTATTCATGGAAAAGTTATACGAATTAGAAATCTTAACAGATACTGATTCCCCGATGGAGTTGAAATTCTTTAAGGCCTTATTCAAAGAAATGTTAACTTTATTTACGGCGCCATTTAATGAAGAATATTTTGATTTTGGCGCCGATGAATTTTGGCTGCAAATAGCCAATTTAAGTCAGCGATATGCCAACGATCCACAAATTCGTAAAATGAATGGCAATCGCGGTTCTAAACATTTTTTATATATGAACAGAACATTCTTTGGTCTATATAATTTGTTACATGATTTAAAGGCTAAAGTTGAAGTAAATAGCTTTCGAAAGTATTTATAAGATAATTTATAAGCAAAAAAAATCCTCGATGCAAATAGAGTGAACCCAAAAGGTTAGACAAATTTATAATTAATTTTGATAATAATGAGCTCGATATTCAGTCGGGCTCATACCTTTTAAATTTAGCTTAATTCTCTCATTATTATAATACTTTATATACTTTTTAATATCTTGTTTTAACTGAGTTATTGAACGATACTTATTGAGATAAAACAATTCTGATTTTAAAATACCAAAGAAGTTTTCTATTACCGCATTATCTAAACAATTTCCTTTTCGGGACATACTTTGAGTAATTCCCTTATCTTTTAATAGTCTTTGATACTGTTTCATTTGATATTGCCAACCTTGATCTGAATGTAAGATTAAGTTGGTTTGATTAGGAATCTTTTTAAAGGACTTTTTCAACATCGTAACGACTTGTTTAAAATTGGGTTTTTCAGATAACTCATAACTTATTATTTCGCCATTAAATAAATCTATTATTGGTGATAGATATAGTTTGTTCCCAAAGACTTTAAATTCGGTGATGTCAGTAGCCCATTTTTTGTTTGGTTTTACCGACTTAAAATTGCGTTGTAAAATATTGGCAGCTGTTTCACCTATTTGTCCTTTATAAGATTGATATCTTTTAATCCTTATCAAACTTTTCAAACCTAATTCATTCATTAATTTTGATATCGTTTTGTGATTAATTATAAAACCTCTTTTATTGATTTCTAAAGTGATTCTTCTATAACCATACCTACCTTTGTGATGATGGTATATCTGGCTAATCAATTTTTTTATTTCTTTGTATTTATCAATTAAAAGACTTCTTTTTTGATGATAATGATAACTACTCTTTGCCATGTTTGTATGATGTAGTAATACATTTAAATCATACTTATGCCTTAATTCTGTTATGGCTTGTGCTTTTTGTTTTGCTCTTGTTGAATTAAGGCCTGAAACTTTTTTAGCAAGTCCAGTTCTGCTCGTAAAGATTCATTTTCTAATAAAAGTTCTTCTTCCCGAGTTAAAGGTTTATTAGACTTCTTTTTTGCTCTTTTAAATTGCATAGTTTTAGGTTTACCTCTTGGTTTATGGTTTAAGCCTATAACCCCATCTTTTTTATAATTACGATGCCAATTCATAACTACAGATTTAGTAGGGATATTAAACCTTATACAAGCTTGACTGAAAGATAATAAATCTTTGTCAATGGCTTTTATCACTTTAAGTTTGAATGGTAAACTGTAGACCTTATTATTCCTAGGTAGTAACCCCTTTTTACCATATTTTTCATAAAACCGAATCCAATCATGAAGCGTTGTATGATGACAACCATATAATTTTGAAACAGCGTCTACTGTTTGATGATTTTTTAATACTTCCTTTACGCAACGAAGTTTAAAATCGTAATTGTACTTGACTTTTCTTTCCATAAAAACACCCTCAAATAGTGTCTAACTTTTTGGGGGCAGTTCATTATTTCAAAGGATTTTAATTATTTATAGTAAGCATAATAATAAAATTATATCAGATCTAACGCTGACTATGAATTATTTTTTCAATGCTTTTTTAAGCTTGGCTTTTTTTGTTTTTAGTGTTTTTTTCGAATCACTTAATTTACTTTTCACTTTTTTAATGACACTTTTTTTGGCGTCTTTCTTTTTTGCCTTTTTCAACTTGTCTTTCAGCTCATCTACTTTTTTAGCGGTTTTCTTTACTTGTTTTTTTTCTGCTATCATTTTTTTATTACCTTTTTTTATTTTAACTACTTTCTTTTTATCATTTTCATTTTTAATTGAGGAATCGATTTCCCCCTTCTGGATCAATGATTCCATTGAAACTTCAACCTTTTTATTTGATTCTAACTTTTCTTCTTTAATTTCGGTTTTAGTCGGAATAGGTTTTTTATTACTCATTACTTTGCTACTATCTTTTTTAAGTGGTACTACCTTTTTAGGAGACATCTTATCAACTGTAACAGAACCCAAAGTGGAGGACTCGGATTTTTTATCTTTAATTGTCATTTAATATTTACATTTATATTACACAAATATAACATTAAATTTACATTAAACAAAAATAATTTTTCTTGCGTACAAGGGCATCTCTAAAAAAATGAATAAATGATGTTTAGCTTTACGTTTTAGTTAATCAAAGAAAAAAATTCATAAACTTTAAAAGGATAAAGAACAATGGTGTTTACACTAATTTAATTGCTAAACTAAGTCCACCACATGCCTTTAAATTTTTCGAAAAGCTTCATTTCGGGAAAAGAGCTTCAATACAAAGGTCTTGGACACAACTTCAAAGCTTCTGATTTCCATTACGCTAACCCTGCCGGAAAAACGGCAGGAACATTCCATTCCCAATCTCCATCTTTAAAGTTAAGTCCGCTTTAAATCCTGCTAAAAAAGTATAACCCATTTTCATAATTCATTCAGCACATTCCTCTACATTTCGCAAAAGGCCTGTCCTGTGTGAGGTCGAAGGGCTACATTTCGGGAAAAGTGCTTCATTATAAAGGTGTGGGATACAATTTTAAAGTTTTTGATTTCTATTGTTTAAAGTTTGTCTGCTCTGTTGAGAAGGAACATTTATACTGAAGAAAGAGGAACTAACTAAAATCTAAATTTTACAAACTCTAATGAGAGTATTGAAATCTACTGACACCGAATCAGCACTTTTTAACCAAATTTCGTTTGTACTAGTTTATTTAGTGCTATTTATAAACAATTAATATAAATATGGTACTTTATTATTCTCAACCATCCCAATAAATCTTTCCAATCTTCGTATAATATCACCTCTTTCAGTCTTAAAACAATTATTTTTTATCACATTCAAAACTTCCTAGACTTAAATAAAATTGTGAGTTTCTCATTCTGGTTACAAACATCCGCAATTAGGAAACAAATTACGAATGGTAACCATTGACCTTTGTACTATTAATTAAATCATATACAATTATGAAAATAGTAGTCACAGGTTCTTTAGGGAACATAAGCAAACCGTTAACCAAAATGTTGCTGCAAAAAGGGCATCAGGTTAGGGTCATCAGCTCTAAAAATGAAAGAATTAGCGCCATTGAAGCTTTGGGTGCGAAAGCGGCCATTGGAAGGATGGAAGATGTCGATTTTCTCTCTGAAACTTTTCAGGGTTCGGACGCTGTCTATGTAATGGCAACAATTGGAAATGAAAGTTTCTTCGATCCGAATATTGATATTGTTGAAGAGATGACAAAACTTGGCGAAAACTATAAGACAGCTATTGAGCAATCAGGAATTAAAAAAGTGATTGAATTAAGCGCTATTGGAGCACACAAAAATTCGGGCAATGGCAATCTGGCTTTTCATTATAATATTGAAAATAGTCTAAAGCAACTGCCAGAAGATGTTTCCATAAAAGTGATGCGCCCATCGGGTTTTTACACCAATTTGTTTAGGTCGGTTCAAACGGCAAAAGAAAAAGGCATAATCATCTCAAATTACGATGGCGATAAAAAGGAGCCTTGGGTTTCGCCAATTGATATCGCGACTGCCATAGCCGAGGAAATGGATAAACCTTTTGAGGGAAGAACTGTCCGCTATATTGCCAGTGATGAAATTTCACCGAATGAAATGGCGCAAGCCTTGGGAAATGCCATCGGGAAACCAGAATTAAAATGGCAGGCCATTTCGGACGAACAAATGCTCGGGGGTCTGCTGTCTATGGGCATGAATCCGCAAGCGGCCAAAGGACTTGTCGAAATGCAGGCTGCACAAGGTAATGGTTCACTTTACGAAGATTATTACCTAAACAAACCGATTTTGGGCAAAATAAAATTGGCAGATTTTGCAAAAGAATTTGCAACAATCTATAACAATTAAATTCAAAAAAAATGAAAAAAGTATTGATTACAGGAGCGAACAAAAGTATCGGCTTCGAAACAGCAAAACAATTGTTAAGAGAAGACTATTATGTTTTTCTAGGAAGTCGTGATTTAGAAAATGGCCAGCAAGCGGTTGAAAAGCTTAAAGCTGAAGGATTACAAAATGTAGAACCCATTCAGATAGATGTTAGTAACGATGAATCGGTAAAAGCTGCCAGAATGGAAATTGGCAAAAAAACCGATGTGCTCGATGTCTTGATTAATAATGCCGGAATTACAGGTGGTTTTCCACAATCGGCATTAGAAGCGACAACGCAACAGTTTCGAGATGTTTTTGAAACTAATGTGATTGGTGCAGTAAGAGTTACTCAGGCTTTTATAGATTTAATTAAGAAATCAGCCGAACCACGAATTGTAATGGTTAGTTCTAGTCAAGGTTCACTAACGTTGGCAGATGATCCAAATAATACCTACTATCATCATAAGGGTGCGGTATATCAACCTTCAAAATCTGCATTGAATATGTATTCTCTTATTTTGGCTTACGAATTGCGTAAAACACCAATAAAAGTAAATATGGTAGATCCAGGGTTTACCAAAACAGATTTTAATGGACACCGTGGCACTGGTACTGTCGAAGAAGCAAGTGTACGCATTGCCAAATATGCAATGATTGCTAATGACGGATCAACAGGAAAATTCATTAGTGAAGAATTCAATCCAGAAACTGGGGAATGTCCTTGGTAAAATATCTGATAAAGATTAATTACATTTATAGTATGAAAAGCAAAGAACATAATTTTCGAAAGTTTGAGTCTTTATCAGATTTTCATAGGGTGCTGGGCTTACCAAAGCCCTTGCATCCGTTGATAAGTTTTACCGATATCAAGGATATCAACATTGTGGATGAGCATCTCGGGAGTTCTTTTTTATTGAACTTTTATAAAATTTCGTATAAGTCCAATATCTGTGGTCAGGCAAAATATGGACAAAATTATTACGATTTTGGAGAAGGTGGCTTAGTATACACAGCACCCAATCAAATATTTGAAGCTCATAATGTGGAGAGCACGGGTTATTTATTGCTTATTCATCCAGATTTTTTCTTAAGCTATCCATTGGCAACTAAGATAAAGCAATATGGTTTTTTCTCTTATGCAACCAATGAAGCCTTGCATATTTCTGATAAGGAAAAGGAAACTATATTTTCAATTTTTAAAATAATTGATGATGAACTGCAAAGTAGAATTGACGATTTCAGCCAAGACGTCATTATTTCACAAGTTGACTTATTGCTGAATTACAGCAACCGATTCTACAAGCGACAATTCTTGACCAGAAAGGCAGTGAATAACGATTTGCTAGAGAAATTGGAATTGTTTTTAGACGATTGTTTCAACAGTGAAAAAACGGTATTGGATGGAATACCTTCTGTTCAATACCTTTCCGACCATTTAAATATGTCTCCCAATTATTTAAGCGATATGTTACGTACCCTGACTGGGCAAAATACGCAGCAACATATTCATAACAGGCTCATAGAAAAAGCAAAGGAAAAACTATCTACGACCGAACTCTCCATTAGTGAAATTGCCTATGAACTGGGATTCGAGCATTCGCAGTCCTTCAACCGGCTTTTTAAGTCAAAAACGAATGTTACGCCTTTAAAATTCAGGGCTTCCTTTAATTAAAATAATCATTGAATTTTAAAAATTAATGTAGGCAACTTTATCTATTCATCTTTCAAAAATTTTTCAGTTATCAAATCAGATTTTTTTAATCTCTGCCAATAGATTACCTAAATCCAACTCACGGCTATATATTTCCAAAGAACCGTCTGGATGCCTTGGCCATAGATTTTGAGGTTTGTCCCAATAAAGCTCGACGCCATTATTATCAGGATCATTTAGGTACAAAGCTTCCGATACCCCGTGGTCGGATGCACCCATGTTTGGGTAATTTACAGCTTTTAACCGCTGATAAATTATCGCTAAATCATTTCGTTCAGGGTAGAGAATAGCAGTATGGTAAAGACCCACTCCATCAACGGATGCAGGTGCCGCACCTTTACTGTGCCAAGTGTTTAGCCCAATGTGGTGATGGTAGCCACCCGCCGATACAAAGGCGGCCTGATTGCCATACATTGTAATTAGATTGAAACCCAATAAATCGCAATAGAAAGTCAAAGAACGGTCGAGGTCAGCTACCTTTAAGTGTATATGACCGATTCGGGTACCGGTTGGTATTTTGTAAGAAGTATCCATATTTTCTTTATTTAATTTTTGCATCATAAACAAGTTTAATTTATTTGAATGGATTCGATTGCCAGCATCATTGCATTTTCTTTTACGCCCACAACTTTCAATCCTTCTGCACGAATCACCATTACATTGGTCATTCCTAAGAATCCAAGCATAGCTTTTAAATAAGGGGCAACAAAGTCGTTCTGCTTTGATGGTCCTTCTGAAAATATGCCGCCAGACGACATTGCAACATAGACCTTTTTGCCGGTCACTAACCCGACTGGTCCTGTTTCTCCATAACGAAAGGTTATCCCTACCCGAGTAATGTGGTCTATCCAAACCTTTAGTGCAGAATGGATAGTGAAATTGTATAGCGGAGCACCGATAACAATGATATCCGCTGCAAAGAGTTGTTCTATGGCCTTGTTCGAGTAGCGGACGGATTCTCTTTCTTCTTCGGTTCTCTTATCTTCAGGCGTAAAGAACGAATGTAGGATATTAGGGTTCAAATGCGGAAGGTCAAGGTCTACCAAATCAACTTCTTCCAATGTATTTTCAGGATATTTCTCTTGTATTTTTTGGACAATGGCATTGCCCAGTTTGACGCTATTGGAATCACTTCCTTGGATACTCGACATTAAATGAAGGATGTTTTTCATCTTTTTAGATTTAAAAGGTTCATAATAATTACGTTACAAAGTTGCAAGTATTTGGTATGAATGTCTTTGATGTAGGATAGGAAATAAACTTGATGTAGGATAAGTGGAAACCAACAAAAAGCTCTGACCACTAATGAGTGACAGAGCTTTTTTCAGTTTTAATTTATGGAATTCGCTGTTAAAGCCCTATTTGTCCAAAATAGGATTTATTATCCCAAAACAGCCATTCCTCAACCATAGCACCATTTTCCCATTTTCCAATAGTTGCCATAGGAAGTGTAAAACTTTTCCCTGTGGGTTTAATCGTTTTACCGTCGCCGATGGGCATTTCTTCAGTAAAAGTCCCTTCCATAACACCCATTACGGCAGTATAGTTTCCAGACGAAAGACGTATGGGATGCTGTTTGATGCGAGTATCTGGAGCAAAAACGAATAGGAATTTCAAATCCTCGATGTGTTTGTCGATACCAAATGTTTGGTGACCATCAGGCCAGTTAACAATGATATTTTCTGCGTGACTTTCGTGCAGTCTTTCCCATTTTTGACTAGAGAAAACCTCAAAATCGAGAACATCAAATTCTCTCAAGTTTTCTTCGCCTTGCGCTTTTTCCTTCATAAAGGATTTTAATTGCGCGGTCAAATTGTTGTATTCCTTTTCAGAAATATTCTTTTTCTGTGCATTTGCTACAGTAATGGCTAAAAATAGCATACTCAATACTAAAATAAGTTTCACTGTTTTTACATTTGTTTTCATTTCTATTCTTTTTAAAATTAATATTCTGGTTTAATAATATACCCGAATGTGGATTTCAGACCCACATTCGAGTCTTGGTTTTAACTGTTGTAATAAAACTTCTCGTTTACGATTTGTCCTTCGTTGTTCCAACGTTGCACAGCAATCTGATTGTAGTTTCTTACGCCCCAATCTTTATGGGTGAAATCGAACGCCCATTCCGTTACCGTTAGGTTGTCGCTTACAATTACGTTTTTCACTTCCGCATTTCTGAATTCTAAAATCCCTTTTACGAAGGCTTCCTCGTTCACTCGGCAGGCATCTTTTCCTATCGCAGGCTCGTTTTCATTTTCCTGCATCGTAACATCATCGGCGTAGTACTTTTCAAAAGTTTCCATAATGTTTCCCTGAATGATGTTTTTGTTTAGGTCATTAACTCTTTCGGTTAAGCTCAAACCTTTTAATTTTTGTGTTTCCATTTTGTCTTTTTTTTTAAATTAATATTAGATTAAATTTCTTCTACAAAGATGCGATTGAATTAAAGGAATGTATTTGATGTGCGGTAAGAAATGGTCTTGATGTAGGTTAAGTACAATACGAACTATGTGGCATAAAAAAAGCCCTCGTGCGAGGGCTGATGGTGGGTTTAGATGTTTTTTCTTATTCGGCTCAAGCTCTCCGGGGTAATCCCCAGATAAGATGCTATATGAATAAGTGGCACTCTTTTATTAATGTCCGGATGCGCTTTTATAATCTCCAGATAGCGCTGCTCCGCCGAAACCGACAAAGTTGAATTGATTCTATCTTGGGCAGTTACATAGGCCCGCTCATAAAGCTTACGGAAAAATCGTTCCATTATGGGGACATCCAAATAAAGGCGCTCCAAGTTGTAGAAGGACAGCAGGAGAACTTCGGTATCTTCCAAAGCCTCAATGGCCATTGTAGAGGGTGTACGGGAAAGGAACGAGTACAAATCTCCAATCCAGTAATCTTCAAGGGCAATTTGAATGACATTTTCATTTCCCTTTGAGTCCGTTTTATAAGAACGCAAAATTCCTTTATTGATGAACACCATACTATTGGCTATCTCTCCAACTCTCAAGAAATCTTTTTTCTTTTTGATGAATCCAGGCTCAAACTTTGATTCGATAAGGCAAAACTCTTCCTCTGTCAAGGATATTTTAGATTTAAAGTTTTTATACAGAAGTTCTTGTGTCATTTTTTTTAACTGTAATTTATAACAAAGATATTTTAATTTGTTGAAGATGATATTGTCACGGGTTAAGAAATTCAGTACGAACAATTTAGATAAAACACTCTATACGTTTTTCGAAATGCTACATTTCAAAATTAATCTTTTCATTTAAAAAAGGAAAACTTCGAAGCTTCCGATTGCCATTCCAATTCTCCTCACTTGATTCCCAATTTACAACTTTGAGGTTCAATCTTATAGTATACTATTCTGAAATTACATTTCTTGTATCATTAATTGTTAAAAGTAATAAAGAGATTATATTTGAACTGGGATTCTATCATTCACAATCCTTCAGCAGGCTTTTTAAATCAAAGACGAATGTTACCCCTTTAAAATTCAGAGCTTCTTTTAAATGAATGATGTAGGCGTCAATAGAGTCAACACGAACAAACTAATAATAGAATCCGCTACTTCAAAAGTAGATTTGAATATTTTTTGTTTCTTACTTTATTCGCGACTTTGTACGTACAATTCAAAAATAATGAAGGGTTCTTTCAATAGGTAGGATAGGACTCTCAATAAAAAATAAAATTAAACTTATGGACAATTCAATTTCACCACTCAACTTTTCTTGAAAAAGGGAGATAGCATATTTAAGGACGTAAAAGGTTGGCACGTCGCTATCCGAACAACAAAGTACAAAGAGCTGATTAAATGGTATGAGCAAAACCTCGACTTCAGGTTAATTCGGGAATTTGACGCTGGCGCTTATTGGTCCGCTAAACGATAACAATTTCCTAATCGAAGTATTAGGAATAAGGAAAAATAAAGATTTTACAGAGACTGAAAAACATTCCGGCTACGATCTTATGTTTTAGCGTAGCTAATTTAGAAGACACAATGGAAGCCTTGAAACAGCGAAATATTGAAATAGAAAGAGCTTTTCCTGCACCTGCAATTGGCAAACGTGTCGCTTTTATAACTGACCCTTTTAGCAATAAAATTGAATTTGCTGAAGAACTGAAACCGTAAAATTCAAACGAAAAGAAGTGCCATCTATCAATTTTGACTTATTGGAGATTCATTCTCCAATTGTTTCTTTCCCCAATTATGCAGATGTTCTATAAACGGAATCAATTCCTGGCCTGTATCGCTCAATGAATATTCCACTTTTGGAGGTACTTGGTGGAACACTTTCCGAACTATCAATTCATCCTCCTCCAAACTCCTTAAAGTTTGGGTAAGCATTTTAGTAGTAATGTCGGGTAGCGTTCTCCTTAATTCTCCATAACGCAATACCTTGCTTAAATTCAGATGCCATAAAATACGTGCTTTATACTTTCCACCGATGCGTTTAAAAGCATATTCTACCCCACAATTTTGGATACATTCAGGAATTTCTGATTTATTTTTCATTTTTTATTCAAGTTAAAAAATTGAAAATCAACAATACATACTTTTTAGTGTGTAGTATACAAATAAGTACATACTTGACAAAGATAATCTATAGACTTAACTTTGTCGCATATTTAAAAATAATTTTGACTTTGAATTCAAGTCATTTAAAAAATGTAAACAATGATAAACAAAACTGATATTAAAAATAAGACTGTAATGAAAGTAATTCAACAGCACGAATTTGGTGGCCCTGAAGTACTGCGATATGAAGATGCGCCAATTCCTAAACTTAATTCAGGAGAAGTGCTCGTTCGGGTTAGCGCAATTGGTATAAATCCTCCAGATTGGTATTTGCGTGACGGCTATAAAATGCTACCTCCTGAATGGCAACCCAAAGTAGATTTTCCTATTATTTTGGGAACAGATATTTCGGGTATAGTAGAAAAGGTTGCTGATGATATCAATGAATTTTCAGTTGGAGACGAGGTATACACAATGGTTCGATTTCCAAGCTACGGAAACAGCAAAGCCTATGCGGAATATGTGAATGTGGCAGTTTCGGAACTCGCGCATAAACCGGCCGGTATAAGCCACGTGCAAGCAGCTGCATCACCAATGTCGTTACTAACAGCTTGGCAGTTTATGATTGACTTGGGACATAATGAACAAAATCCACTACAACCCAATGCTCACGAACCGGTTGAACTTGAAGGTAAAACGGTTTTAATCAATGGAGCTGGCGGTGGAGTAGGCCACTTTGCGGTGCAACTGGCAAAGTGGAAAGGTGCAAAAGTAATTGCGGTCGCTTCTGGCAAACAGGAAACGTTTCTGCGTGATTTGGGTGCTGACGAATTTATCGATTATACTAAAACCAATGCCCACGAAATAGTTCGCGACGTTGATTTAGTTATCGATTCAGTAGGTGGTCCAACAACGGGTCGTTTTTTGCAAACGTTGAAATCAGGTGGCGCTTTGTTCCCAATTTTCCCATTGGGTTTTACAGGACACGACGAAGCGAAGAAGTTGGGCATTATAGTTTCGACAACCCAAGTACGCTCAAACGGCGCCCAACTTACTGAAATAGCACGATTGCTCGATGATGGAACAATTAGGGTAGCCATCGATAGCGAGTTTCCTTTGGCAGACGCTCAAAAGGCGCACGAAAGAGCTTCTGGTGGTCACATTCAGGGTAAGATTGTGTTAACTGTTGAATAACCATATATAAGTTAATAAGGCTATTCTTTTTTGAGGGTAGCCTTTATCCTAAAATAATAGTGAATAATGATTTTACGGTCTTTATATCATAATTGACAAACCATTAATTGAAAATATATGAATTTAAATGAATTAAGTGATAGAATAGCTCTAAAAGAGCTTATTGACAAAGTATCTATCTTGGCGGACAAAAAAGATTTTGAAAATCAAGTGTTGTTGTTTTCTGAAGATGCAATCTCGGAAACCTATGCAGATGGCATATCGATTTTAAAACTGAAAAGTCACGAGGAAATGAAAACCACTTTTACAAATTTCCTTAAAGATTTTGACACGGTTTACCATTTTAATGGTCAACAGGTAGTCACAATTAATGGAGATAATGCTAAAGGAACTTCCTATTGTCTTATAACATTGATTGGTATGGAAAATGGTAATAAAACAGAAATTAAGATTGGTGCTACTTACCAAGATACGTATATCCGCAAAAATAATAGTTGGCTAATTTCCAAGAGAATTGGGAGTTTTGAGTGGCAAGAAAAACATAGTAGATTAATCAAATGAGATTTTATCAAATAACTGTTGATTTATTTCCATAATATACCTGTATTTTAGACTTCACACGTTCTCAGTCATATCATAAGTTATTTAAGAACACGACCCTCTCTTCTCCATTGGCATTGAGCATTAATTTTTAAAAAATAATAAACTACAGCTACTTGTATGACTAAACTTATTAGACGTAACTTACTAAAATCGAGAATATGGCTACAACATACCACGATTAAGATACATCAGTCGGTTTTTTTACTACGTAATTTGCATTGTAATTAAAAAACAAACAAAATGAAAACTTTATTTATTACAGGTGCTAACAAAGGAATTGGTTTTGAAACAGCGAGACAGTCGCTACAAAAGGGATTTTACGTATATCTAGGCAGCAGAAATTTAAAGAATGGTAAAGAAGCTGCTGAAAAACTGCAAGCGGAAGGATATGCCAATGTTGAAGCGATTCAAATAGATGTTACTAATCAAGATTCAGTTTATGCAGCTCGCGCCGAAATTGCGCAAAAAACGGAAATTTTGGATGTATTGATTAACAATGCGGGTATTAGCGGGAAATATCCGCAACCTACATTGAATACAGACATCGAAGTTTTTAAAGAGGTTTTTGACACCAATGTTTATGGTGTGGTTCGGGTAACGGCGGCCTTTATCGATTTGTTGAGAAAATCATCCGAGCCCCGTATCGTAAACGTATCTTCAGGACAAGGGTCTTTGGGATTGGCCAGCGACCCGATGGCACCTTATTATCATTATAAGGGAGCAGTTTATCCTGCCTCTAAATCGGCGCTGAATATGTACACAGTCAATCTTGCATATGAATTGAAGGATACTAATATTAAGGTCAATTTGGTGTGTCCAGGCTTTACCAAAACCGATTTTACAGGTCACGAAGGAACAGGAACCGTGAAAGAGGCGTCCGAACGAATATTAAAATACGCCTTGATAGGAAACGACGGTCCAACTGGACAATTTTTCTGTGAAGAAATAATACAGTTTACGGATTGTCCGTGGTAAGGGGATTGATGGTCTGAAAATGAAATACAACAGCGCCTAGAAATAATGTTAGACAATAGTAATTATTTCTAGGCTTAAATATTAATACCTACCTTTATTTAATATGGAACAATTATTTTCTTTTGAAGCAATAGCGGAGTTTCATCAATTCTGTAAGTTACCGAGACCCGTGCATCCCTTGATAAGTGTGGTTGATTATAAACACTTTTCGGCGCAACTTGTAGGAGATGAAGATTCGGTATGGCAACATTTATATTACACCATTTGTTTAAAAAAATATAGTAGCGGCAATTATAAATATGGGAAAAATGAGTTTCATTTTGATACTGGCAGATTAAGTTTTTTTTCGCCGAACCAATGCTTGAAAATGGAAGGAAACCGTCAGGATTTAGGAACAGCGACAGGATGGTTACTGCTTATTCATCCTGATTTTTTCTGTAATACTCCACTAGGCGAAAAGATTACAACGTATGATTATTTTAAATATGCCATCAACGAAGCGCTTTTTCTTTCTGAACAAGAAGAAACCATAATAGTCGATATTTTAATGAGCATAGCAAGTGAATATGAATCAAATATTGATAAGTTCAGCCAAGCATTGATTGTCTCTAAAGTAGAAAATCTGTTTATATATGCCGAAAGGTTCTACGAGCGACAATTCTACACCCAAAGTAAAAACAACAATGAACTATTGGACCGTTTTAAAGAGTTGCTTTCCCAATACTTTGAAGATGATAAACTAGAAGGAAAGGGACTTCCCAAAGTGGGTGAAATTGCAGAACAATTACATATTTCACCTAACTACCTAGGAAGCGTGTTGCGCTTATTTACACATCAAAGCACGCAACAGCACATTCAGAATAAAATCATAGAACTCGCTAAAATAAAACTATCGACCACGCATCTCACAATTTCTGAAATCGCTTATGAATTGGGCTTCGAACACTCACAATCATTCAACAGACTTTTTAAACGGAAAACCGAGCAGACACCATTGGAATTTAGAGCAAATTATAAGGGGTAATAAAATATTGTTGTCAATATAATCTGCGTCAATTCCAAAGAGTCATAAAAGTAGATTTGGCTATGCATTTCATAGATATGAAAAAGTTTTGACGAATTGATATAAGCATCTTTGTAGTGTAAATTTTAAATAGAAAAAAATGAACACAAAAAAAGTTTGGTTTATCACAGGAGCATCAAAAGGTTTGGGGTTAACGTTAGCAAAAAAATTATTAGCCCAAGGATTTTACGTTGCGGCGACGTCAAGGAACAAAAAAGCACTTATCAATGAAATTGGCATGGAAGGTGAAAAGTTCTTTCCAATTGAAATGGACTTGACTCAAAATGAAAACGTTAAAAATGCGGTCGACGCAACCATCGATCACTTTGGTCAGATTGATGTTGTAGTAAATAATGCAGGATACGGTCAAATAGGAACATTAGAAGAATTAACGGAGGAAGAGGTAAAAAACAATTTCAATGTAAATGTATTTGGACCACTGAACGTGATTCGGAATGTGGCGCAACACCTTCGGAAACAAAAGTCCGGGCATATCTTTAACATCGCTTCCATTGGTGGATATGTAGGCAGCTTTGCAGGGTTTGGCATTTATTCTTCAACAAAATTCGCGATGGCTGGATTTACGGAAGCATTAGCCGAAGAAATGAAATCCTTTAATGTAAATACCACTTTGGTCTATCCAGGTTATTTCAGAACCAACTTTTTATCTGAAGGATCTATTCAGACATCATCCAACCCGATTGAAGCGTATATAGAAGCTCGCAAATCGGAACAGGCTCATTTGAATGACATCAACGGTAACCAACCCAATGACCCAGAAAAAGCGGCCGACGTTCTTATCGGTTTAAGCGAACAGGAAAATCCACCCGTACACTTTTTTATGGGGGAAGATGCCTACCACTATGCAAAATTGAAGATTGAAATAATTCAAAAGGCAATGGACGAACAGAAAATTTTAGCGACATCAACAGGGTTTAAAGATTGAGTTATGGTACAAAAAACGATAGAAGAATCGAAGGCATATTTGGGTATATGGGTCAAGGCGGATGGATCTATCAGGAATCATCTATAAGATAATAGATATGATGAAGCCAGAGGGGGTAAGAAAAAACGCTTATCAAGGTTCTTATATAGTAAAAGAAAATCATATTGATTATATAGACGATACAGGATTCTCTGTGGATGGAGAATTTAAAAATGAAATTCTTTACCACCCAGGAATGATTTTTTATAAAGAAAATTGATTTGTAAATTTCAATGATGAAAAAAATCCAGCGATTTAAAACCATTAGCGAATTCCACAGATACTGTAATTTGCCAAAACCAGAGCATCCTTTAATCAGCCTGGTTGATTATAGTCAGGTTCATTATAATACCACTGATGCTCAAATAAGATGGGTGCAAGATTTCTATTCTATTGGATTAAAGCGAAATGTAAATGAAAAATTCAATTATGGGCAACAACAGTATGATTTTGACGAAGGCGTGCTGGCTTTTGTTTCTCCGCAACAGATTCTTTCTATTGAGTTAAATCCCAATATTACTGTAAATGCTTCCGGGTGGTTACTGCTCATCCATCCCGATTTTTTATGGAATACACCATTGGGAAAAACCATTAAAAACTATGATTTCTTCGGTTATGCCGTTAACGAAGCGCTTTTTCTATCTGAAAAGGAAGAAATTATACTTACCGAAATATTTAAAAATATTCAAAAGGAATATCAATCGAATATTGATAAATTCAGTACCGATATCATCATTGCCCAGGTTGAATTATTACTCAACTATGCAAAACGGTATTATGAGCGTCAGTTTATTACACGAAGAATAACGAACCATCAGGTTCTGATCAAGCTAGAGGAAATCTTACAGACCTATTTTGATAAAGGCAATACGCTGTTCAATGGAATTCCGACGGTAGCTCAAATTGCCAAAGACCTAAACCTTTCTCCCAACTATTTGAGCAACATGCTAAAAGTAATTAGTGGGCAAAGTACACAGCAGCACATCCATAACAGACTTATTGAAGTAGCCAAAGAAAAACTTTCGACCACTGAACTTACGGTAAGCGAAATCGCATTTGAATTGGGCTTTGGGCATCCTGCATCCTTTAGTAAATTATTTAAAAATAAAACCAATAGTTCTCCTACTGCTTTTAGGCAATCTTTTAATTGAGATAAGTACTATCTGCTAGGATTCATAAAATTCATAAGGAATTTAGTTTCAAAACTAATATTTCGAGCCCTGCTTCAAAGATGCCTATTTTAAATTGGCTTGTATACCATCGAACTAGTTATTACTTTTTCTTCCGGCATTCTATTTTATTAAAAACAGTCTACGTTAATATGTTCCTCGATATCAAACCTACAATAGAAATGGCTACATCAAACGTAGATTTGGTTCAATCATTATCTTCTTCCAAGCCTAACTTTGTTCCTATAATTTAAAATAGTGAAATATGAAAATTGTAGTCACCGGTTCTTTAGGAAACATAAGTAAACCACTAACAAAAATTCTGACGGCAAAGAATAAGAAGGTTGTTGTAATAAGTAGCAGTTCAGAAAGAATCAAAGATATTGAAAACATAGGGGCTACAGCCGCGATTGGTACGATTGAGGATGTTCAATTTTTAAGTGAAACATTCGGTGGTGCAGATGCGGTGTATTTAATGATACCGCCCAACTTCAAAGAGTTTAATAGTTTGACGTATTATAAAAGAATTGCGAAAAACTATAGAGAAGCTATTCAGAATTCTAATGTTCAACATATTGTGTTTTTAAGTAGTTGGGGAGCCCACCTTGACCAGGGAACAGGAACTATTCTCGGTTCACATCACGCTGAAAAAATCTTAGATAAGTTAGAAGCCGTACATAAAACTTATATACGTCCGGTATCCATCTATTATAATTTGCTCAATTACATTGAAATGATCAGAAGTGCTGGGATCATAGGTTCAAATTTTAAAAGTGAAGATAAAATTGCCTGGGTACATCCACAAGATATAGCACAGGCTGTAAGCGAAGAATTAATTGTAAAGGCTGATGAAATTCTAAAAATTAGATATGTGGCCAGCGTTGAAAAAACCGCAGCAGAAACCGTAAAAATTTTAGGAAAAGCTATTAATAGACCAAATCTACAGTGGATTTCTTTTTCAGATGCCGAAGTTGAAAAAAGTTTGAAGGAAAGGGGGCTTCCAAAACAATTCGCTCAGGATTTAGTAGCTATTAATGCCTCCATAAGTTCGGGAAGAATGGGCGAAGACTATGAAAAAAACAAACCCAAATTCGGGAATTTAAAAATGGAACATTATGCAATCGAGTTTGCAAAAGCTTATCAAAAACAATTAAAGACAATTATGGAAAATTCAATTTCACCACTTAGCTATTCCAAAAAAAATGAAGACAGTGTATTTACGGATATAAAAGGTTGGCATATCGCTATCCGCACAACAGCGTATAAGGAATTTATTGCGTGGTACGAGAAAAATCTAGACTTTAGGTTGGTCAAAGAATTTAGCGCTGGAGAAATGCAACTGGCTCTTATCGCCCCCCCGGGCGATAACAATTTTATCCTCGAAGTATTAGGAGTTAAGAATAATGAAGATTCCTATTCCTCCGAATTAAAATCTGGTTATGATCATTTATGTTTTAATGTTGCCGATTTAGATGCAACAATGGAAGCTTTAAAACATCGCGATATTGAAATCGTTAGAACGTTTGAAGTTCCTGTAATTGGAAAACGTGTAGCTTTCATAAATGATCCTTTTGGAAATAAAATTGAATTTGCTGAAGCCTTGAAACCGTAAAATCAAAAAATCGATGCAAACAAGGTCTCCAAAAAAATGGAAAATGATGGTATTGAGTTGGATATGTATTTATCCTTTGTTAAATATCATTTCTTTTCTAGTATTACCCTATCTTTCAGATGTTAATCAGTTAGTAAGAACGCTGGTATCTACGCTTATTTTGGTGCCGTTGATGGTACTCTTTTTAAGTATGCTACAAAGTAAATTTCGTAATTGGCTTGCTAAATAAAACTTTGAAATATTCAATATTTTATTTTAATAACATTTTAAAAAAAAGATGGGAAAACAAAAATTAAGTCACTACAAGTTCATCAGTGAATTTCATCGCTCAAGAAATTTGTCGCCACCTGAACACCCGCTGATCAGTGTTATTGACGTTCAGGACATCAAGCATTATGATGAACCCATCAATATGGTGTTGGATTATTATTCGATTTCGCTGAAGAGGGATTTCAACGGAAAGTTCAGTTATGGTCAGAGCGAATATGATTTTGATGAAGGCTTATTGTATTTCATCTCGCCTAATCAGGTCTTTAAAATAGAGCATCCAAAAGATGAACTGACAAATCAAAAAGGATGGTTGTTGCTGGTCCATCCCGATTTTTTTTGGAAAACTGCCTTGTCGAAAAATATAAAGCACTATGATTTTTTTGATTATTCCGTAAATGAAGCCCTGTTTCTATCAGATAAAGAAGAAAGAGTCATCAACGACATTATTGAAAATATAAAACAAGAGTACCATAACAATATCGATAAATTCAGTCAAAGCATTATTATTTCACAAATTGAAACCTTGTTTAATTACTCGGAACGGTTTTACCAAAGGCAGTTTATTACCCGCAAGATTGCCAACCATAAAATTCTAGATGCGTTAGAAAACACTTTGAACAACTACTTTAAAAGTGACGATTTAACTAGGAAAGGTCTACCTACGGTTCAATTCATTTCAGATTCCTTGAACATCTCACCTAATTATTTGAGTAATTTATTGAAATCACTAACGGGTCAAAGCACACAACAACATATTCATGATAAATTGATTAACGAAGCAAAACAAAAATTATCTACTTCCGATTTATCCATCAGCGAAATTGCCTATGAATTAGGCTTTGAACATTCACAATCTTTCAGTAAATTATTCAAGAAAAAAACAAACACTTCGCCTTTGGACTTTAGAAAATCTTTTAATTGAAATAAATACTACCTTCAATATCGCAAAATCTCCGAAAATGACAGCACTTGAACAATACATAAAATCATATTTTGGAGTCATTGAAGTAGATACCTTGAATAAAATCAGCTCCGTTTTTAAATCAACCCCCTTAAAAAAAGGTGACTTCTTGTTGAAAACAGGGCAACGCTGCAACACCTTCTTTTTTCTTCAAACGGGCTTTTTAAGAATTTATGCCTTATCTGAGGACAAGGAGGTAACCCAATGGATTGCTGCAAAAGGATATTTTGGTACTGATTTAGCCAGCTTTTTTTATGGAAACCCTTCACGCTGGACAATTCAGACTTTAGTGGATACGGAAATTTACGCAATTTCAAAAAGCGACTATAAAAAAATTGCCGACATAGTTCCAAAATGGAACAAACTTGAAAAAAAATTCATCATCAAATGTTTTACTGTTATGGAAGATAGAATTTTTACGCATTTATCCATGTCGGCCGAAGAAAGATATAATTCCTTTTTTGAAAATAATAAAGAGTTATTTAATCAGGTGCCCCTACAATATATTGCATCAATGCTTGGAATGACACCAGAAACGTTTAGTAGAATTAGAAATAAGCAGCTTCTGTAATTTCTTGATTTTTATCAAGAGATACGCTTTAAAGTTGCCTGACCTTTGTTGCTCATTATTAAAAACAAGATTATGCAAACAATAATTGGTTCAGGCGGTGCAATAGGAATTGAATTGGCAAAAGCCTTAAAAACATACACATCGGACATTCGATTGGTCAGTAGAAATCCAAAAAAGATAAATGATACAGACGAACTTTTTCCAGCGGATATTCTCAACTCTAATGAATTGGAGAGCGCAATAAAAAATTCGACCATCGTTTATGTAACGGTCGGGTTTGAATACAGCGCCATAGTTTGGAAGGAAATTTGGCCGAAATTTATTAAGGACTTGATAATCCTTTGCGAAAAGGAGCACTGTAAACTGGTTTTTTTTGACAACGTATATATGTACGATGAAAATCATCTCAACGGAATGACAGAAGAAACAGCAATAAATCCGCCAAGTAAAAAGGGAAAAGTAAGAAAGGAGATTGCTGACATGATTATGGGCGAAGTCGAAAAAGGCAACCTTAAAGCCCTGATTGCACGTTCGGCGGACTTTTATGGGCCTTCCATAAAAAACACCAGTCTTCTGACAGAAACCGTTTTTAATCCATTAAGCAAAGGGGAAAAAGCAAATTGGTTCGGAAGTATCGCTTATAAACACTCATTTACCTATACGGTAGATGCTGGGAAAGCCACGGCTCTATTGGGCAATACAGAAAATGCATATGGCCAAGTGTGGCATCTGCCAACGGCGTCGAATCCTTTGACCCTTAAACAATGGATAGAAAGAATTGCTGAAGCGTTTAAAGTGGAACCAACATCCCAAGTTCTATCAAAATCGCTCGTGGAGGAGTTTGGAGCATCCAACGACTTTATGCGTGAAGCAGTGGAGATGTTCTATCAATATGATAGAGATTATGTTTTTGATAGCAGTAAATTTGAAAGAGAATTTTCTTTTGAACCGACCTCTTATGAAAAAGGGATCGAAACTATCATTAATGCTGATTATATTTAAGTTAAATATCTTTTTTTAGATTTGCGAGATTGCGAACTTCGTAACCGAAATATTGCGCCCAAGATAAAATTTCTTGTAAAACGGAAACGTGAATATTCCAAAAATTTCTCAATGTTGCAAAACAGATGTTATTAGCTTCACTTTTTTCTATACTTGTGTGCGTTAATTAACCCAAAAACTCAATGATGTAATTTGCAGTTTCATTTGGCTTCTCAGCCAGAATAAAATGGCCGCAATCTTCTATTTTTTTTAGTTGTAAGTCAATTGTTGAGTTTGGTAATGACATTTGTAACATATCATATCCGCTTCCACCAATTCCAAGGACTGGCATATTTAACTTTTTGTATATTTTACTGTCTTCAATGTCTTGTGGAAAAGCTTGATACCAACCATTTGAAGACCGAATTGCATCTTTACTATTATAAGCCAATTCGTAAACTTTTTTATCAAAATCACTAATGCTATTTTGTTCAACAAGTAAATTTTTAAATAGCCATTCAATCATAATATTCATTCGTCCTTCAAGAAGCTGTTCGGGAAGTTCCTTTACTTGATTAAAAGATAACCACCAAGGATAAAGGTGATTTGCTCCTAAAATAGGCACCATGGGTAATTGGTACATTCCTGCGTCTGGATGTGGTGTGTCTAAAATTATTAGTTTAGAAGTTGATTCTGGAAAATTTGCTGCAAAACTATAAGCAACGTGAGCACCGATGTCGTGTCCACCAATGTACACTTTTTTATATCCCAGCTTCTTTATAAGTTCGAATATGTCTTTTGCCATATTCTTTTTTTCATAGCCATCTGCCGGTTTGTCTGAACTTCCCATTCCTCTCATTTCTAAGACAATAACGCAATATTTTTTAGCAAGGAATGGCATAACTTTATGGTAAGCCCACCAAGTTTCGGGATAACCTGGAATTAAAATTAATGGTTCGCCTTGACCGCCACCGCCTTTAACATAATGAAGTTTTATACCATTCACTTCTGTATAATTATTTATAAAGTTTGGTATTGATTTAATAAGTTCTTCGTCAGTGTATTTCATTCTTAATTTTTTTATTTGAAACTGTGTTCTATGTACTAAATTGCAAAAATAAACACTAATTTTGTAACCAACAAGTATGAAGCATACTGTATGGTTTATATTTTTTTTAAACACTAACACAATGAAATTGATAAATCAACTTTCTAAAGAAACAAGTATACCAATTGGAACAATTCGTTTTTACGAAAAAAGCGGACTGATTAAAGGTCAAACTAAAAGTGAAGTAACTACGAACAATTATGTTTATTATGATGAAGAAACTACAGAAAAACTTCGCTTTATACAAATGGCCAAAGCAGTGGGTTTTACCTTGTCAGAAATAAAAGAGGTGGTAGATGCTTGGTATAAAAAACAAATTAGTAAATCAGCCAAAATTGAAGTTTTAAACAAAAAGTTGTTGCAAATAGACCAGAAAATGAAAGAATTAAAAGCTGTCAAAAAGCAAATCGGAATTTGTAAATTAAATATTGAGAATGAAGTTGATTAAATTCTTGTAGGTGAGTGATTTCGTTACGGACTGCCACTAATATTAAAAATATAACATATTGAATTAGAGTTCTGATGTGATGAAGGAAAAATTAAAAGAACATATTGAAAAATTAATACCTCTTACGGATGATGAGTTCGAATTTATAGTATCACATTTCTCGTTTGAGACGCATAAAAAAAATGATTTCCTTATTAAACAAGGTAAAAATGTAGAACATTGCTATTTCGTTGTTTCTGGACTTTTAAAACTGGTTTACGACGATGCGATTGGCAAACAACATATCGTTTCATTTGCAATGGAAGACTGGTGGGAATCGGATTTCCCCGCCTTTTTCAAACAGACTAAAGCTAAAATGTCTTTACAGTGCATAGAAAACACCAAAGTATTTGCAATAAGTTTTAAAAATTACCAAAACTTATGTGTTGATTTCCAGAAAATGGAACGTTTCTTTCTCAAGAAATCCAATTCAGGTCATACGGCTTCACAAAATAGAATATTGTCTTTCCTGACGTCAAATACTAAGGAAAGGTATGAGCAATTACTTAAACAACATCCATTATTATTCCAACGCGTTCCCAAAACCCTTTTAGCTTCTTATTTAGGTGTCTCCCGGGAAACATTGAGTCGGCTCTCTTCTTAAATTTTTAAATTTTTTTTATTATTGTGATGTTTGTCACATAGAAACAATACGATTATTCAAATATTTGCAATGATAATATTAATCCATAATTATGAAAATTAAAGTTAAAATTTTAGCACTCACATTAATAACTGCTATGTCAGCATTAGCACAAAATAACAAAGAAAAACAAATGGAAAAAAGAACAATCAACCCTTGGAAATGGCAAAGCGATAGAAGCTATGTGCAAGCTGTCGAAGTAACAAGAGCAGAAGCAACACTCTATGTTTCCGGACAAACAGCTATAAATGCTGATGGCATATCAAGTGCAGCCGATATGAAAAGTCAATTAATTCAGTCCATAAAAAATTTAGAGAAAGTTATATATGAAGCAGGATATAAAAGTGAAAATATTGTAAGGTTGAATATCTACACAACTTCATCAGAGGAGCTTTTCGCTTGTTTTGATGTCTTACAAAATTGGATTACCGAAAATAATATAAAGCAAGCAAGTACTTTATTTGAAGTAAAAAGTCTTTTTGAAACATTAAAAGTAGAATTAGAGGCTACCGTAGTAAAATAATATTTGATTAAGGGGTTAAAATTTGAATGAAAAACCAATAATTAATATTAGAGCAATATCAGTTTACGTCTTATTGTTGTAAACCGATATTTAATCATTCAATTCTTGTTGAAAGGATTTAATACAAGCTCGTTATCGCGGTCATTCCAATTGAAATCGTTTTTAATTAGATAGGAATTCCAAAAAAAATTGTTGATTATCTTGAAATAACTTATTCAAATAGAAATTGAAAAAAAAATATATGAACAAACTGAATTTGAAGAAGTATTGGAAACTGAATTAATAAAAGCTTTAGTAGAAATTAAATAGTTTAAATTCTTTTTGTAAATATTTAAAAGAGTATTTAATAGTAAACTTTTAATAGAAATGGTACAATTAAAGGTGTGTGTTTTAATGGAATCACCTAGGTGTATAATTTTAAATCGTATTAATGTATTCAAATTTCAACCTTTGGGAATGAATATAAATAATGGGGTTTTTCAAATAAAAAGGTTCAATAAAAATTTTTTTATAGAAAAATCTCATATGGTAATTCTTTTAGCCCATTCCTCTTCATTTCGCGAAAAGCTACATTACGGGAAAAGCGCTTCATTAACAAAATCTTGGACACAACTTCAAAGCTTCCGATTTCCATTTCACTTGACCGCCTATTCCCGAGAAAAATCGGGAAGCGTTCAAACTTCATTCCAAATCTCCAACTTTAAAGTCAAGTCCGCTTTAAATCCCGCATATTAAGCATAATCAGTTTTCATAACCGTTCAGCACATTCCCCTTCATTTTGCGAAAGGTCTGTCCTGAGCGAATTCGAAGGGCTAAATTTCGGGAAAGGAGGTTCACTACAAATATCTTGGACACAACTTCAAAGCTTACGTTTTCCATTTCACTTGCCCACTCATTCTCGAGAAAAGCGGGAAACACTTCATTCGCAATCTACACCTTATAGTCAAGTCCACTTTAAATACTACTAAACGAGAATAATCTGTTTTCATAATCCGGGAAGCACATTCCCCTGCATTTCGCGAAAAGCCTGTCCTAAGCGAAGTCGAAGGGGTACATTCCAGGAAAAGAGCTTCCCTACAAAAGGCTTGGACACCATCCGCAATTTCTACTTTCCATTCCGCTAGCCCGATCCGTCCCGAAACCTCGGGACTGGAACGATACGCTACATTCCCAATCCGAAACTGTGAACGGAGTCCGCTAAATCGGAATTCCATTATTTATTTGGTACCGCTTCCTGTGTTTGGGTACTTCACAAAAGCCTTTAGACCTACCTCCGTACACTCGCTGTTATTCCCTTTTTATGCCAGCAAAATACCAACATTTGGAAGTTGAACGGACTGCATAAACCGTTGCGCTGCGCTTCACTTTTTATAAGTCCTTATCAATTCAAAATCTTGAAAATGTATCAGCAACAAAAAAAGGTAACAGCGAGGGCGCTATGGGAAGTAAATCTAAAATGAATCTTATGAAATCTTACAAAAAAATCAAAAAGGAAGCAGCACCAAAAAAAACAAAAAAGGAAAACGCTCCAGATATAATAAGTAAATCACTTCAAAAAAATAAAGGCAAACTACTTGAATGGTTCAAGTAGTGTTTTATTAATCAAGTCTGAACCTATCAGGCTATAAATTCTTTTATTATGAGTACTATAAAAAATCACGTACAGTTAATTGGAAATGTTGGACAAGAGCCAACCATTACAAACCTTGACAACG
>JBGSQM010000058.1:0-3608 GCA_041738035.1 Cellulophaga sp. | reverse complement strand
TTGAAACCTATATTTCATTGCCTCGGCACCTGCACCCATTGGGTTATCTGGCCAAACATTTATACCTCTTGTGGTATTTGTTTTATGATTTACTCGGGTTAAAAAACCGTCATAACTACCCCCATACACCACATCATTATCCTTTGGATCAACTGCAATCCAAGCAGACTCACCACCCGCGGTTTCCTCCCAATCGTCTTCACTAATGCTATACCCGTCGCTACGATGTTTTATACGCAAAGTGGAATTATCTTGTTGCGCCACGTAAATTCTATACGGAAAAGAATTATCAGTAGTTACTCTATAAAACTGTGCCGTTGGTTGGTTATAATACGTACTCCAAGTTTCACCTCCATCGTAGGTTATTTGCGCACCCCCGTCATCACCAATGATCATTCGGTTACTATTCTCTGGAGAAATCCATAAATCATGATGGTCACCATGAGGAGCATTAAAGCTTTTAAAAGATTTTCCACCGTCTTCGGATTTATGATAGCTTACATTTAAAACATAGACCACATCTTCATTTTCAGTATCGGCATAAACACGTGTGTAATACCAAGCTCGTTGTTGTAAACTGCGATCACTATTGATTAAGGTCCATTTTTCACCACCATCATCACTGCGGTACAAGCCGCCTTTTTCCTTATTTTCTACAATTGCCCAAACTCTATCTGAGTTTTTTGGAGAAACGGCAACACCAATAATCCCTAAAGTATCACTTGGAAAACCTTCATTTTTGGAAATTGCTGCCCAAGTTTCACCACTATCGGTACTTTTCCAAAGTGCAGAACCATCGCCACCGCTGCTTAAGCTGTAAGGAGTTCGTTGCGCGCGCCACGTCGAGGCAAATAAAATTCTAGGATTGTTAGGATCAAAAGTTAAATCTACCGCACCAGCTTGATCATTTACAAATAGTGTTTTACGCCAGTTTTTTCCACCATCCATACTTTTATAAATACCACGTTCGTTCGTAGGTTTATAAATATCTCCTAAAACTGCTGCATAAACTATATCCGAATTAGTAGGATGAATGCGTATTCTTGGAATATGTCGGCTATTTTCCAAACCAATGCCAGTCCAAGTTTTTCCTGCATTTTCGGACTTCCACATGCCATATCCAGAAGATACATTACCACGTAAAGTTTTCTCTCCACCTCCAACGTAAATCACATTTGGATCACTTTGTGAAACCTCAACGGCACCGATGCTTCCACCGAAAAACCCGTCTGAAATATTTTCCCATTCACGCCCGCCATCCATTGTTTTCCAAACACCACCACCGGTAGCTCCAAAGTAAAAAAGATTAGGTTTATTAGGAACACCAGCCACGGCAGCCGAACGACCTCCGCGAAAAGGACCTATTAATCGGTATTCTAAACTAGAATATAAATCTTGAGGAATGGCAGTCTCGGTTTGACTTACTTTTTTTCTTTTTTGAGAAATTGTCGTCAATGGTGTTAAGCACAAGATAAGCAGTACTGAAGCGATTTTTAAGTGGTTGTATTTCATGATATATTTAAGTTGTAATTAGTCAAGCCTAAAGTAAGTAGAAAAATGGGTTTTTACAAGCGATAAGCTTATTGCCTTATGCTATAGGCTTTAAGTAAAAACTAAACAAAGTGTAACGAATGATGTTTTTAATAATAGTAAGTAATTACTTTGAAATTCTAAACGTTTTTAAGTCCCAAACACTGAGCCTAGAGTGCAGCCCTTAAAGCTTAGCGCTTTCTTGTAACAAACTTGTATCTTTAGCTACTTACAATTGACAAATAAAACAAAAATGCTCGAAAAAAAAATCGAAAATCAACTTTCCGCAGAAGATCTTGAAGTTTTAACTAAAGCAAAGCAGCAAATGTTAACTATTGGTTGGGCGATGAAGGGCTTAAACAGCATAGGGAACTTGATACAAACAAAAGTGGACTTACTCCCCGATAAACAACAAAAATGGTTGCAAAAAGTAAGTTATGATGTATTGTTGCGTGTGGTAAAAGCAAATTTATTTTCTATGAATAAAGAACAAAAGCAGAACGCTCCTTTAAATAAAACCTATAAAGCCCTTGTAACTTCATCTGGCATTTTAGGTGGTGTGTTTGGTATTGCTGCCTTTGCCGCTGATTTAACGGTTACCACCAAATTAATGATGCGTTCTATCATGGATATCGCACGAAGTGAAGGAGAAAATCTAGAGGAGTTAGACAGTCAACTTGCCTGTTTACAAGTGTTTGCCTTAGGTGGAAAATCAAAACATGACGATACGCTTTAAACGGCTTATTATGCCACAAAAATAACTTTAGATACCAGCGTCAAAGCTGCTACAAAAGGAGCAGGAAAAGTAGCTGGCTCACTACTACAGGGCAGCGCCAACCCATTTTTACAAGCTTTAGGGGTTATTGCTTCTCGCTTTAGTATTCAGGTTTCGGAAAAATTTGTTGCCCAAGCCGTTCCAATTATTGGTGCTGCCGGTGGCGGAGCTATTAACCTAGCTTTCATACATCATTTTCAACGCATGGCACAGGCCCATTTTTCGATCAGAAGACTGGAGCGGAGTTATGGAAAAGAAATCATTAAAAGCACATATGAAGCTATTTGACCCCAAAAAACAAACCCAATTAAACAATTTGCCACCAATAGTTATACCTAATAGATGTAATTCACTAAACTTCTTAAGTATGGCTATGTTAAGAAAATGAACTGATTTTACCATAGTGTATGTTCTTGCGAACTCACCAACAAAACTAGGGCAAAAGATGTCTCCATAAAAATCTTTCATATGGACCTTGCCAAAAATGCTTTGGTCTTGAAGAGAAATAATAAATAGTATTGCTTTTTTGGACTAGTTTCAAAAATTATCTCATTAAAAGCCCAGCTACTTGTATTTTTTTTCCTAAAAAAACCTTTTTCATCCTTGACGCTTTTATAAAAGGTAAAATCTAGCCTAAAAAAAATCGCTAGAAGCTATTTTCTAGCTGAGGAATAGCCATTCAAAAAATTATTTTAATTATTTTTATTTAGATTGATTAAAAACAATAATTATGATCTATTTTTGCCTTCAAATTTTAAAAAAATAGGTAAAGAACCTTGTCGTTTAAACTCCTATTTCATGTAAAACATAAATTAAGTATTGAATATGGCCACGAAAAAAACTCCATTCTCCTTTCAAGTGCGTGTAATTCACAGATATCTAGGCTATTTTTTATCTGGTATTATGATGGTTTACGCCGTAAGCGGTATTGCCTTAATTTTTAGAAAAACCGATTTTTTAAAGAAAGAAGTCATCACAGAAACAAAGCTAAATACCAACTTAAAAATAGATGAATTGGCAACGGCTTTAGATCTTAAGTTGAGCTTAGAAAAAGAGGAAGGTAATGTATTTTATTTTGAAAATGTTACCTATAACCACGAAACAGGCTTGGCTACCGTAAAAAAAATGGAAGTGCCTTTTGTGTTAGATAAAATGCAAAAACTACATAAAGCAACTACAAAAGATCCGCTTTTTTACCTAAACATTTTCTTCGGAGCATCCTTACTATTTTTTGTACTTTCTGCCTTTTGGATGTACACTCCAACCATGCCCATCTTTAAAAAAGGCATGTATTTTGCCCTAG
>JBGSQM010000221.1:0-2981 GCA_041738035.1 Cellulophaga sp. | reverse complement strand
AGTTGTTTTAAAGGTTTTCTGGTGGTGCCTCCAGGAATCGAACCAGGGACACAAGGATTTTCAGTCCTTTGCTCTACCAACTGAGCTAAGGCACCAGCGCTTGTTAGCGGGTGCAAATATAATTTCAATTTTATGATATGCAAACAAAATTGAAAAAAAAGCGAAATGTTTTTTTTCAATTTCGCAACTTTGTAAAATGAACTTAGTAATAGACGCAGGAAACAGTCTAATTAAAATAGCTGTTTTCAAGGGAAATACCAATTTGTATCAGGAGCAATTTACCACTGGTGAATTTGTAATTCGCATAAAGGCTATTTTCAAAAAATATCCTAACCTGACCAATGCTATAGTTTCTTCGGTGGGTGCTTTAACGGATACAGAGATTAAAGTCATTAAACTTTTTTGTGAGGTACACCAATTAAATAATGCTTCAAAAATTCCTTTCAAAAACTCCTATGCAACGCCGGAAACATTAGGGGTGGACAGAATTGCCTTGGCCACTGCTGCATTTTATCATAACCCTCAGGGCAATACCTTGGTAATCGATGCAGGAACCTGCATTACTTACGATTTAGTGAATGACTATGGGGAATATTTAGGAGGCGCCATTTCTCCTGGTTTAGGTATGCGTTATAAAGCTTTACATGAACAAACTTCTAAACTGCCTTTATTGCAGGCTATAAATGAGGTTAAATTAATAGGGAATACTACCCAAACCAGTATTCATAGTGGAGTGATTAATGGTATTTTAGCAGAAATTAATGGGCTGATAGACCAGTATAATCAGCGTTTTAAAGATTTAACAGTTATTTTAACAGGAGGTGATGCCCAATTTTTGTCAAAACGAACAAAAAATACCATATTTGCCAATCCAAAATTTCTTCTTGAAGGATTAAATTACTTATTGGAATACAATAAAAATTAGATGATTAGAAAAATCTTAATTGCAATAGTAGCTTTTGCCTCCTTTGGGCTATCAGCACAAAGTGGAAGTACATCCCCTTATTCTTATTTCGGTTTAGGTGATATTATGGCGACTGGAACCATAGACAACCAAATGATGGGGGGTATTAGCATGCACGGCGATAGTATTCATATCAACCTACAAAACCCCGCGGCTTACAGCAAATTAAGACTCACAACCTATGCCGCAGGAATTTCACATAAGCGTTTAGATTATGTAAGTACCGATGCCCAAGAAAGCTCAACTTTAACCAATTTAGACTATTTGTCGATAGGTGTTCCAATAAGTAGTCGTATGGCTATGGGCTTTGGTATTATGCCATTTTCTTCGGTAGGTTATAATATACAAGCAAACACCACAAATGCCGATGGAACAACCTTACTTAACGAATATTCTGGTGATGGGGGTCTTAATAGAGTGTATTTTTCTTTGGGCTATCAAATGACAAAAAATTTAAGTGTTGGGGCTACCTTAAACTATAATTTTGGTAACATAAATAATAGACGAGTACAATCATCAACAGACGTGCAATTTGGAACTCTCGACAGAAGAGAAACAAAATTAAGTGGGTACGATTTTAATTATTCTTTAAATTTCACTCCCAAACTAAATAAAAAGCATAGGCTTTATTCTTCCTTGATGTTTGATACTCAAGTAAATTTAAATGCTGAAAACCAACAATCCTTGGGGTCTTTTTCAAGGATAAATGGAAGAGAAATAGAAGTTTTTGATGTAGATTTACGAGCTCAGGGTTTAAATGCTATTGATGTAAGAATACCAACCAAAGCCACTTTAGGTCTGGGAATAGGTCAAGATTTAAAATGGTTTGTTGGGGCAGAATACAGTATGCAAGCTTTAGGAGATTATAAAAATGATTTTTTTAATGTAACTAATTTACAATATACTGATGCTAATGTTTTGGCGGTTGGCGGCTATTTTATGCCTGACTATACCTCCTTTACAAATTATTTTAAAAGGATGGTTTATCGAGCAGGATTGCGGTATGCAAATACAGGAATGATAATTAATAATGAGGCGATAAAGGACTTTGGCATAACTTTTGGAACTGAGTTACCATTGAGAGATATTTCTAATCTTAACATAGGTTTTGAACTTGGTAGGAGAGGAACAATCGATGCAGGATTAATAAGAGAAAATTATTTTAAAATTAACATTGGACTGTCTTTAAACGATAAGTGGTTCAGAAAAAGAACAATTAATTAACCATTAAATACTAGATCATGAAAAAGAAACTTTACATCGTAACTATCTTACTTTTCGGGTTCCTTGGAACATTAACCGCTCAAGCGAACCCAGAGTGTAATACCAACTTATCTATTTATTCTGAGCACGTAAAAGTGAAAAATTATGAAGCAGCATATACGCCTTGGAAAATGGTGTACGATAACTGCCCAGATTTAAATAAAGCCAATTTTGTCTATGGTGAAAGAATTTTAAATTTTAAAATTGAGAAAGCCACTGGAGCCGAAAAAACTGGTTTCATAAACGATCTAATAGCGCTTTATAATAAAAGTATTACTTATTTTCCTTCAGACTTTAATCAGGCAACTGTTGCTTCGGATGTGGCAATAGCCATGCACGATCACAAATTAGGTTCTGACCAAGAAATTTATGATATTTTACACAAAGGATTTACAGAGGATAAAAATAATTTTGGCAATCCAAAAGCATTATACCTATATTTTTCTCTATTAGTAGATTTGTATAAGGCCGGCACTAAAGATTTACAAGAGGTTTTTGATACCTATGATAATGTGATTGAGCAAATAGGACTTGAAAATAAAAAATTGACCGATAAAATTGAGGAATTATTGCCAAAAGAAGATAATGGTACTATTACCTCTAAAGAAAAAAGTAGATTATCGGTTTATACGCAAAACTCAGAAATCTATGGTAAAATAGAAGGTAGTATCGACGCTAAATTAGGCGAATTAGCAGAATGTAGTAACCTAATTCCTTTGTATCAAAAGAATTTTGAAGATAAGAAAACAGATAT
>JBGSQM010000218.1:0-12015 GCA_041738035.1 Cellulophaga sp. | reverse complement strand
AACATGATGCTAGCCATCCAGAAAAAGGTGTTTTCACGGTCTAACTTCGGACTGTTTTTTATCAATAGAGAAACCTTTAAGGACTATGATTTTCTGGCACCCGAAGATCGTTATAATCGCGTTTTAGGGGCTGATTATAATTTGGCTTCCGCTGACAATATTTGGAATGGTAAATTTTATTTACACAAATCCTTTGATCCTGATAGTGATGGAAAAGACATTTCAACAGGGGCATTTATGTCTTATAACACCAGAAAACTGAATATTTTTACGGACTGGGTATATGTGGGTCAAAATTTTAATTCGGACTTAGGGTTTATACTCCGAAAAGATATTTTTAAGTTTGTTACAGGTGTAGAAAAAATCTTTTGGCCTACCTCCGGACCTATTAACCAGCATAGCATTCAATTGTTTCCTGTTTTTACCTTAAATCCGTCGCGAGATTTTAAAACGACGGACTATAACATTCGGACTACTTGGGAGGCAGAATTTAAAAACCAAAACAGAGTCAATGCGAGTATCGAAAATAACTATACTTTTTTATTAGATAGTTTTGATCCTAGTAGAAAAGATGATGCCATTCCCCTTCCGGCTGATGTTGGTTATAATTATACTAGTGCTCAAGCCAGCTACCGGTCTGACCGGAGGAAAGTTTTTGCTTACGAATTTGAACAATCTTACGGACAGTTTTTTAATGGCACTCAATTTTCATCGGGTGCCGAAATGAGTTTAAGATTGCAACCCAAAGCAACTATAGCTCTAGCAGTAAATTACGACCAGATAGATCTACCTGCCCCCTACTCCAGTGCTAATTTTTGGCTGATAAGTCCAAGTATGGACATTACATTTAGCAAATCCATTTTTTGGTCTAGCATCATTCAATATAGTAATCAACGGGATAACTTAGGCTTTAACTCCAGACTACAATGGCGTTTTGCACAATTATCTGATTTATTTATTGTTTATAACGACAATTACTTTGTAAATAGTTTTCAACCCAGAAATAGATCAATTAACCTTAAATTTACCTACTGGCTGAATATATAGTGGTTAGTAGTTGGTAAAAAAAAGTGCTAAGTACTAAGTATTGTGTACAAAGTATTGAGTATTCAGTTTAAAAATACGAAGTGAGAAATTAGAAAAAAGATCAAGTTCAACAAACGAACAACAAAATTAGAAATACGAGAGAAAAAAGATCAATTTCGACAAACAAACAACGTGAAACGAAGTATTAAGTACTAAGTGCTAAGTATGGTAGTAGGAGCGTTTGTCGTTAAGCAAAAAGTAAAAGCAAAAAAATTATGAACTACAAACTACTTTGTTCAGATTTAGATGGTACCTTACTTTCTACAAAGAGTGATGTATCAGACTTTACTATTTCCGAAATAGCTAGAATAAAAGATACTTTACGAATTATTTTAGTATCGGCAAGAATGCCTAAAGCCATGAGGTATCTTCAAAAAAGATTAGATATTGAAAACCAAGCTATGGTTTGCTATAATGGTGCACTGGTTTTAAATGGAGAAAATGAAATTATCTCAGTAACTATTCCTATTTCAATTTTAAAAAAAATACACTTACTTGCCGAAAGTTATAGTATTAAATTAGGTTTGTATTATAAAGACGAATGGTATGTGGAAGCACATTCTGAACGCATAGAAAAAGAAATTAAATACACGAAAAGCACTCCTGAATTTAAAGCTACCAGCGAAACTTTTCAGGATTGGGAAACTAGAAAAATTTCAGGGGCACATAAATTGATGCTTATGGGTACTAAAAATACCTGCGATGCTATATTCAGCATTTTAGAAGAAAGATTTCACCATGAAATTGCTCTGTATCGTTCAAACGATACCCTGATAGAATTAGCACCCAAATTGGTTTCAAAATTAACTGCTATTCAATTACTTTTATCTAAAAACGATACATTAGCCGACGTTGTTGCTTTTGGCGACAATTTTAATGATTTTGAGATGCTGAAACATGCCGGTTGCGGGGTTGCGGTAGCCAATGCTCGCGAGACACTGAAAGAAATAGCGAATTATGTTACGGCCGAAAATACAGAAGATGGTGTTGCTAAATTTATTAAAGAACATCTTTAGTTTGCATCACTTCTATTATATTTGAAAAAAACATACTTATGAATGATACGCTTATTACCAACGATACTGTAGTTTTTGGATTGTTAGCCTTGTGTCTAGGCTTTGTTTTTTATACTTCATCAATATCCAAAGGGTTTTGGAGCAAATTTTACAGTATTGTTCCTGCAGTTTTAATGTGCTACTTATTGCCCTCATTATTGGTGAGTTTTAATATTATTTCTGATGAAATATCAAATCTATATTTTATGGCCAGTAGATATTTACTGCCTGCTGCCCTAGTTTTGATGACGCTTAGTATAGACTTGAAAGCGATTGCGAGCTTGGGCTCCAAAGCATTAATTATGTTTTTTACAGGAACGGTTGGGATTATCATTGGAGGCCCTTTAGCTATTTTAGTGGTTTCTATTTTTTCCCCTGAAACAGTTGGTGGCAATGATTTTGATGCTATTTGGAGAGGTTTGTCCACGATAGCTGGCAGTTGGATTGGTGGTGGCGCCAACCAAGCAGCCATGCTTGAAATTTTTCAGTATAACCCTCAAGAATATGGTAAAATGGTTTTGGTTGATATTGTTGTGGCCAATGTGTGGATGGCCATTATATTATTTGGTGTCGGAAAAACAAAGCAAATAGATAAATGGCTCGGAGCGGATACCTCAGCCATTGAAGAACTGCGCAAAAAAGTAACTCTTTTTTCTGAAAAAATTACCCGTGTACCTTCCTTAAAAGATTATATGATGCTTTTATTCTTTGCATTTACGGCTGTAGGGATATCGCATTTTTTTGGGGATGGTATCAGTAATTATTTGACCAAAAATAGTAGTGCCGTTGCAGACCCGGGTAACTTTCTTTCCTTTTTAGGATCTAGTTTTTTTTGGATGGTGGTGGTGGCTACTGCCGTTGGTATTTTTCTTTCGTTTACCAAAGCAAAAAATTATGAAGGTGCTGGTGCAAGTAAAATAGGAAGCGTTTTTATTTATATTCTGGTGGCGACCATAGGTATGAAAATGGATTTAAGCAAGGTTTTAGAAAACCCAGGATTATTAGTTATAGGTTTTGTCTGGATTACCATACACGCTATATTACTGATTGTAGTTGCCAAATTGATCAAAGCTCCTTATTTCTTTTTAGCGGTGGGCAGCCAAGCAAATGTAGGTGGTGCGGCTTCAGCTCCCGTAGTTGCCGCTGAATTCCACCCATCTTTAACCTCTGTTGGAGTTTTATTAGCAGTTTTCGGGTATGTAGTAGGTACAGGTGGTGCTTTGCTTTGTGCCTATTTAATGGAAGTTGCTTCGAATATTTAAAAAAATAAAGTAATTACCATAAAAAATTTAGTGATATTTGCCCCTCAAAATAATTAGAATAAAAGCCCAAAGTAAGCATTCATTAAAAACGACAAATACCATCCAATAAAATAATAAAATAGAACTGGTTGGTTAAAATTTAAACAAATGAAAAAAGTGATTTTGTTGTCCTTTATTGGACTTTTCTTGACATCTTGTGCTAGTGATGATAAAAATAATATGGTGGTCAACGGTTCCATAAAAGGCTTAAAAAAAGGCACTTTATTTTTACAACAAATACAGGATACTACTCTTAAAAACATTGACTCTTTAGAAATAAAAGGTAATGGTGATTTTAATTTTTCAACAGCCATAGAAAATCCAGATATTTTTTACTTGTATTTAGTGAAAGATGATAATAATGACATTAATGACCGCATCACATTTTTTGGAGAACCAGGTATTATCACCATTGAAACTTCATGGAATTTATTTGAAAAAGAAGCCAAAGTAAAGGGGTCAAAAGCGAATGATACTTACGAGCAATACAAAAAAGGAATGTCGCGCTACAATGCCAAGGATTTAGAAATACTACAAGCACGTTTCAATCCTAAATTTTCAAATGATTCTTTAGCGATAGACTCTTTAATTAAGCTAGGAGACAAAAACTTATACCGAAGCTATGCGTTCGGTTTAAATTTCGCTTTAAATAATAAGGACTCTTACGTTGCCCCTTATATCGCCATGAATGAAGTAGCGGATGCCAATGTAAAATATTTAGATTCTATTTATAAAATGCTAACTCCTGAGGTAGCTGAGTCAAAATACGGTAAAAAATTAAAGCAGCATCTTGAGGATTTAAAGAAAAATAAATCTTAGCCCCAATGCTTTTGTCAATAGCAAAAGTGACTACAATTTAAGCCAGTGTTTTGGATACATAATTGAAAACAAAAAAAAGCATCCAAAATTTGGATGCTTTTTTGTTTATAATTTCTATGAAAAAATTAGATTAACCTAACTTATTTAATTTTTCAACTAAAACCGTTGCTTTTTCTTCTAACTCTATTTGCACACCTTTAAGATGTTTAGCTCTATTTTCAACTTTTTTGTTGTTTACTTTAACAATTAAGTCGTCAAAAGTTTTTATAGATTCATCAATAAGTGCTGAGCCTTCTTTTGAACTTTTTTTGTTATTTGAAGCTTCCCAAAAATATACCGCTTCAATAATATCACCTATAACGTAATTGATATCTTTTTTTAAATCTTGAATACTTGCCATTTTACTAATTTTATTTTTTGCAAAAGTAATCTTTTTAACAGTATAATAGTACTATCGAACTGAATTAAATAGTTACTTCTAAAAGCGTTACATTTTTGGTTATAATACTAGCTATTTTCGAACTTGCCGCCAACAGTAAAGTCTCACCCTTTTGCAAACTTGCTTCACCATGGTCATTAGCTATAATTGCTTTACCAGCTACACACATATAAATGGTAAAAGAGTCTCTTTCAGAAATATCGAGATCTATATTCTCAGTGAGATTTAAGTAATTTGTTTTGAAATAAGGACAATCTACCATACTATTTACGGTATTTTGTTGCCTGTAATAAGCAACCTTAAAATCATCTTTCTTTTCAAAATCCATCGCATCTAAAGCCAAATCGGTATGTAATTCTCTGAGATTGCCTTCTTTATCTTTTCTATTAAAATCAAAAACTCTATACGTTATATCAGAGGTTTGTTGAATTTCTGCGAGTACAACACCTGCGCCAATGGCATGAATTTTTCCAGTATTGATAAAAAAAGTATCACCTTCTTTTACTTTTTCATAATTCATTAAAGCTTCTAATGTATTATTTTCTATAGTCTTTTGATATTCCTCTTTAGTTACCGTTTTATTAAAACCAACAATTAAATTGGCATCTTTATCGGCATCCATAATATACCACATCTCGGTTTTACCGAAAGAATTATGACGCTTTTTGGCCAATTCGTCATTCGGATGCAATTGAATTGATAAATCTTGTTTAGCGTCAATAAATTTTATCAAAATTGGGAAATCAGTTCCAAACCGCTCCACAACGCTTTTTCCTAAAAGTGCATTAGCATTTTCATCAATTAAGTCTTGTAAAGAAGTACCTGCTAAATTTCCGTTTGCAATAACCGAAATATCTCCTTCAACCGTTGATATTTCCCAGCTTTCACCAACTAAATCGCTTTTTATTGGCTTTCCAAAAATATCGCCTAGTTTTGTGCCGCCCCAAAGGCGATCTTTTAAAATAGGATTGAATTTTAAAGGATATAAATGCTTCATCTTAAGGTTTCAATTTAGCCTGAATAGGTGACAAAATTTCTTGGAGTTTCATATAAAACCACTTCAATTTCTTGATTTTTATCAATGTGCGGTCTAAGTTTATCATAAATGACAACCGCAATATTTTCAGCCGTGGGGTTTAGCGATTTAAATTCAGGAACTTCTATGTTTAAATTTTTATGATCAAAAGCGTTTTCTATTTCGCTTTTAATCAAATCTTTCAAAACTTTTACATCCATTACAAAACCTGTTTCTTTGTCTATTTCGCCTGTAACGCTCACGATTAATTCATAGTTATGACCATGAAAATTAGGATTGTTACATAAGCCAAAAACGGCATCATTTTTCTCGAAGCTCCAATCTGGTCTATACAATCTGTGGGCTGAGTTAAAATGTGCTTTTCTACTTACTTTTACCTTCATTTTATAATATTATTTTGAGTGATGTGATGGTAGAATTTGTCAAAAATAATTTTAAACCACGCGGTGTAATCATCAGGATTTAGTTGAATATCTGACTTAACAGCTTCGGGTTTCATCCATTTCCAATCCGCAACTTCATCCGGATTTATGATTGGAATACCTTCATAATAGCCAATCATCACATGATCTAATTCGTGCTCTGTTAAACCATTATCAAAGGGAGCTTTGTATATAAATGAAAAGAGTTCTTTTAGTTCTGTTACAAAACCCATTTCTTCTAGCAGCCTTCTTTTCCCTGCCACAAAATTTGATTCTCCAACCCGTTGATGACTGCAACAAGTATTTGTCCATAATAGTGGCGAGTGGTATTTATCCGCAGCTCTTTGTTGCAACATGGTTTCTCCATTTTTATTCATTACAAAAACGGAGAAAGCGCGGTGAAGCACTGCTTTTTCGTGCGCTTCCATTTTTGGCATGGTTCCGATTTGCTCGTTTAACTCATTAACGAGTATTACACGTTCTTCTTTCAAGCTTATTTTCTTTAATTCTTAGCAATTGCGATTCAAAATCACGCTACAAAAATAACATCTTTAAATCATTATTAATCATAAAGCCTTAAATATTACAAAATGAAAAGCAGATGTGAAAAAAATATGTTCTGAGATTTTAGATTTTGCCTAATTCTAAACGATAAATCCTAGACAAAAAAGTAGTTTAGACCTTTCTAAAGGCGAGGCAATTAACATAGTCTAAGTTAAAATTCATAGGGAAAATAAAGCAAAAGAGGTCTGGGAATTGTTTTAACTGCTGATACTAGAAAAAACGTGGAGACCTAAGATTTCCCCTAGTTTTTATAAAGTCGTATCTAAGTATAATTTCAAAAGAGCCATCATTAAAAATAGCACTACCTAGCGCTGTGGTTTCCCTGTCATAAGCTAAACCAATGAGTATTTCATCAGACACATGAAAGCCAAACATAGCGCTAACGGCGGCATCCCATCTATATCCAGCACCGAGAATAAATTTATTGTCAACCATAAAATTAGTAGAAACATCAACTTGTAGTGGCGCTCCTTGAACCATTTTCGTAAGCAATGTAGGTTTAAATTTTAAAAACGGATTAAGGTCCCAGACATAGCCAGTTATCAAATAAAAATTCATTTGTTCGTTGGCAGTTGAAATTGATGACTCATCGAAATGAGATGTTTCTAATATTCTGGGTACCGATGCTCCTAAATAAAATTTATCTGTATGGTAATATACTCCAGCACCAATATTCGGTGAAAACCTATTGTCCACGTCTTGTTGCAGTGTTTGGTCTGGTGCAAATTGATTAAGCTGTGAAAACCTGATATCTAAAAGATTGGCACTTGCTTTAAGTCCAAAACTAAGCTTACCTTCTCTTGAAGTAGTTATGGTATAAGAAAAATCTACATCAAAACTAGTTTCGGAGGTAGGGCCTATTTTATCGCTCACAATAGATAATCCTAATCCTAATCCTCTATAACCAACAGGTGTGTGCACATTAAGTGTTTGCGTTGTTGGTGCACCTTCTAAACCTAACCACTGAGATCGATGCAGCGCAGCTATACTCATGTGCCCTCTTGAACCCGCATAAGCCGGGTTTACGCTTACGGTATTATACATGTACTGTGTGTATTGCGCATCTTGTTGACCATATATGGTACTTGTTTGTACTAGTACCAAAAAGCATAGCCATTTAAATATGTTTTTAAGGTAAGTATGACGATTTGGGTTTTTCATTTATACTATCTGTTTATGTATATATATCCTGAAAGTTTTCTCATATTATTTGCTGCATCTTCATAATCAATGATGTAAAAATACGTGCCTACAGGAAGTCTATTGTCTTTATCAATAGTTACTCTACCATTAGAAGTACCATCGAATACGTTTCCTTGAGTATTGTATGATTTAGTTACGAAAACCATAACACCCCACCTGTTAAATATTTTAACGGTATTGTTTGGGTAATTTTCTAATCCAGAAATTATAAGTTCATCATGAACTCCGTCTCCGTTTGGTGTTACCACATTGAACACTTCAATACCATCACCTGCAACAACTAGGTCAGGGTCTAGATAATTTGGAATACCATTGTTATTGGTGTCGTCATTTGCCCAATTGCCATCTCCATTTACATCTTCATCTATAGTAGCGATACCATCATCATCGTCGTCAGTATCTCTATAATCTACTTCATCATCTTCATCTGTGTTAGGTAAATCGTCTAGAGGATTATCTATTTCGTCATTAGCATCAATATCATTAAGATTATTGCCTTCATAACCATCGTCAAGACCGTCATTATCCGTATCTGTACCAATTAAAACCACATCGGCAATACCATCGTGATTGGCATCATGAGCTTCAATAGCATCAGGAACACCGTCATTATCACTATCATCATCTAAATAATCTGGTAAATCTTCATTATCCGTATTGATTGGAATAAGTCCGACATTTCCATTTTGCTCATAGGCATCGTCTAGCCCGTTATTATTTGCATCAAGCCCACTTGGCGCAATGTAATCTGCGGTAGTTTGTGCTTCCACATTATCTGGAATACCATCATTATCGCTATCAATATCTAAATAATCAGGAATTCCATCTCTGTCAGAATCCGTTGCATTAGTTACCGGATCATTATCATTGTCTAAGTTTAAATCTTCCCAAGCATCTAAAATACCGTCATTATCGCTATCTAAATCAGCAGCGTTAGAAATAACAATTGTTATGGTAGATGTATCACAATTTCCAGCATTATCGCATACGGTATATTGAAGAGTATCAGTGCCGATAAAATCATTATTTGGCGTATAAGTTATAAAATCGTCCGAAGGATTATTTGGAGTTCCGTTATTATTGATAACAATTCTTCCATTAGTAGGTGCTGTTGCATTAAAAGTTCCAATAGTAGGAAGGTCATTATCATTTAAATCCCAATTATCAATTACAATAACCTGATTTTGATTGATAGCGACAACATCATCATTTGTATCTAAAATAGGTAATACATCAATAGTTACGGTAGCCGTACTGCAATCTCCCAAAGTATTACATACGGTATAGGTAAAACTATCTGGACCGTTATAATCAGCATTTGGAGTATAGGTAACTATATCATCTGTTGGATCATTAGGAGTTCCATTTCTATTAATGGTAACGACCCCATTTGCTGGATTTGTTGTTGTTAGCGTTCCAGTATTTGGTAAATCGCTATCATTCGCAAAAATATCAATAACTACAAACTCATCTTCATTAACAGTTACAATATCATCAACCAAGCTGCTAGACTGACTCATACAAACTACGGTAAAACTTGGTAAAATTTTTGAATTACCTGCTTTTAATAATGTAGCCACATATTTAATGACATCTTGAGTTGCTGTAATGGTTGGTGCATTTTGATTTCCTGTTAATGCTGGCGACCAGGTGATACTTGATCCGGGTGGAACATTCGCTGTAATATCTAAAGTTACTTGGTTATCAGGCGTATTACAATCTGTTAAGATAAAATATGTAGTAGCATTTTTACCACAGGTTGTTCCATCATAAGTAGCAAAATAAACCCCAGGTTGATTTACTTCGTAGAAAAAGGCTGTTCCAAGAACAGTGTTCGTATCCGAAGCATTAAACCATCGGTAATTATTTTCATCCGTACTATTGGGAGCTTGAAGCAAATATTGGGCATTCGCCAAATTAGCACAAAGCAATCCAAAGAGTGCAACGAATAAAAATTGATATGTGTTGATTGATTTCAAATTTTTTATTTATTTTTCTTATTCGTACCGCTTATCTAACTACAAATACTACGTTGATAAGTGAATTATAATCAGCAGGTAAAGCAATAACATTATAAGTCATAACCCCACTTGCGTTTACACTAACACCAGAAAATACAGCTGGATCAAAATAAGTAACATAATAATATAGTTCTGTTGCAGCATACGTTGGTATAGCGGCCGGTGCTCCCGTACTGGCTACAGCTGGTGTTGTAAATTGAGCTGTATATTGCGTATATAAGTTTAAAGTTCTTCCTGTACCTGTTGTTGAAGCGTTAACAGCTATGGATGGTGGATAAAATATTCTTGCTGCTTTTGAGGTAATGGGTGCTATGGCACTAATTACTTGCTGTAAATTAGTTTCATTAGTTCCATCTCCATTCGAATCAACTGCCGTAGTACTCACATCAGCTGCTGCTGGTTGCACTAAAACCCAATCCGTACCATTCCACCTCATTGTTTGACCTGTTGCAGTTCCATTCGCTAACTTAGCTAAGGTTACTGCATCATCTTCGATTTTAATAGTGGATACTGCATTGTTGGCTAATTCTGTAGCGGTTATTCCTCCTGTAGCAACTCCTAATGTATATGGACTAGCTGTTGTTCCTGAACCTGCACGTACTAAAGTTCCGTTGGTCGCATTTGTTACTTCGTTACCAATTTCTTTGTCTAAATCTAATGCTGCACTGGCTGCTATCGCTGCTGCTAATTCTGCATCCGTTACAAAGGTTCCGTCAACCGATAATACACCTGCTGCTGATCTGATTATTCCTGATCCTGCTATCGCTGCATCTATCTTTAATGGTGTTACAGCGTTGTTGGCTAATTCTGTTGTTCCCACTGCACCTGCGGTTATCTCTAAAGTAACATCATTTAAAGTTGAATTTGCTCCGCCTGTAACTGTTAAATCTGTAGAACTTATTGTTCCGTCTCCAACGATATCTGTTGGATCTACACTTACGGTATATGCTGTATTGTTTCCTGTTACCGCGCTTGCTACATTTATTCCTGTTCCTTCTAATACGGTAGTTGTTAATTCGCTACCTGTAATATTACCAGCTAATTCTGCTAGTGCACCTTCTACATCTGTAGCCGTGAAGTTCCCTGAGGTATCTGTAATGGCTACTTCTGTAGCTGTTTGGTCATCCGTTCCTGCAGCAGCTAATACCGCTGTGAAATCTACTGTTTGTGTGCCTCCATCTTCTAAAGTTAAGGTCAATACATTACTCGTATTATTTAAACTAAAAGCGGTAATGGTTTGGTTATCCGTATTGTCTAAAAATGAACTTAAATCTACTGTACCACCATTTTCTAAAGTTAAAATATTGCCCGCAGCTAATGATAGCGCCTGGTCGTCTGTGCTTCCAATTGCTAGTTCAGCTAAGGCTCCTTCTACATCAGTTGCCGCGAAGTTCCCTGAGGTATCTGTAATAGCTACTTCTGAAGCTGTTTGGTCATCTGTGTTATCTAAGAATGAAGTTAAATCAACCGTACCACCATTTTCTAAAGTAAGAATATTACCCGTAGCTAAGGATAACGCTTGATCATCAGTACTTACATAGCCACTTAAGTCTACTGTCGTATCTGCTGCTGTTCCGTTTCCTAAGGTAAGGATGTTCGTTGTATTGTTTAATGCAATCGTCTGAGCATCGGTGTTGTCTAAGTAAGTACTTAGGTTCACCGTTACAGGGTCTCCATTCTCAATCGCTATCGTTAAGATATTACTAGCATCGATACTTGCACTAGTTAAATTCTGCTCGTCTGTATTATCTAAATAAGCACTTAAGTCTACCGTTACTGGATCTCCATTCTCAATCGCTATCGTTAAAATGTTACTTCCATCTATCGTAGCACTGGTTAAGTTCTGATCATCAGTACTTACATAGCCACTTAAGTCTACTGTCGTATCTGCTGCTGTTCCGTTTCCTAAAGTAAGGATGTTCGTTGTATTGTTTAAGGCGATAGTCTGGGCATCGGTGTTCACTTGTGCTGCGATATCCGCTAATGGAACTGATACTGTATTATTCTCTGAATCCGTTATAACTAAACTAGTACCTACTACTGCAAAAGTTGCATTCGTAGTATTGGTG
>JBGSQM010000214.1:0-5037 GCA_041738035.1 Cellulophaga sp. | reverse complement strand
CCTAATCCGTCGCCATGACCAATAAAAAAAGTTTGGTGACTGAGCGGAGTCGAAGTCCCATAACTAAACTTAAATTGCTGCGGTTCATGAAAAACGGGGATCCCCAATTCTTCTTCAAAGTAACCATTCATCCATAAATCGTGATTACCTACAAAAAAATAAATAGGAATACCAGAATCCGCTATCTCGGCTAGTTTTCCTAAAGTTCTTGTAAAACCTTTCGGCACAACCGTTTTGTATTCCATCCAAAAATCAAATAAATCGCCTAATAAGAAAATGGCAGCAGCATCGGTTTTAACCTCATCTAACCAAGCCACAAATTTCTTTTCTCGTGGTTTACTGGCATCCATAGTTGGGGCACCCAAGTGATTATCACTCGAAAAATACACTTTTTTGCCCTGTGGAATAATGATGGTTGTCATTGGAACGCAAATTTAAGAATTCCCCGCTTGTGCTGAGCGAAGTCGAAGTATTTAGGGGTTAGGGGGCTTATTATCACTAGCATACCATTCCGCAAAAGAAGTTTCTGTTTCTTGTAATTTTAAAGAATGTAATAGAATATTTTTTGGCAAACGAGATGTAATTCTAGCCGCAAAATCTATCACCATATTCTCACTTGTAGGTTGGTAATCAGCTAAAATAACTTCGTGTCCACGGTTGATAAGTTCTTTAGCAAGTTCAATATGTGGCGTATTTTTATTAAAAACCGTAGCATGATCAAACTGATCTACAATTTCTTCTTTAACAATTTTTTTAAGATCGCCAAAATCGATCACCATACCCAATTTTACATGTGTTGTGTCTGTTATTGGATTTCCGATAACCGTTACAGAAAGTTTGTAACTGTGGCCGTGTACATTTCTACATTTACCGTCATATCCAAAAAGGGCATGACCAGTCTCAAAATTAAATAGTTTGGTAATTCTTATCTTACTCATAAATGGGTATTATAACACAAAAGGTTTACGATAACCAATGAACTGCAAAAGTATCAATTTTGTGCGAACTTGATAGTAAAAACTTAATAAAGGGAATAGAGCAAATAACTTAAGCCGATGATTAAAAGTGGAGCACTAATCATATAAAAAATTACACTACCCCCGCTTAATCCTCAAAACGAAATGGTTTTTACTTTTTTACTTTTTTGAAGTGCTATTTCCTTTTAAACTTTCGGTCGTTTCTAAAGCGATTTATAAAATAAATGGCTCCAAAGGCAAGTAGTAAAATTAGAAAGAAAGTACTACTGTTTAAAAAACGTAATAGTTGCATAATTATAAGAGATAAATTTATAAAACGACAATGTGATTAATATATTACTTTTTGAACTTAGCTAAAGCATTTTTAGTAAACTCAGACAAGGCTAATTTTCCGGTAATGGCAGCTCTTTCAGGCAATAAAGTTTCCCAATGAGCCGTATTTTCCCATAGAATTTTTTTCCATTCCTCAAGGCCTTTCGGGTGATAATTGGCTAAGTTTGTTGAGAAATAGTCTAATTCTTTATCTAAGTCGTTCAAAGTATTAAAAACCTTGGCAAAAAGTCCTTTTTCTTGCGCCCAATAGGCTGTTTTCCATTCCGTTGGATTTAAAGATAGTTCTGCCAAACCTGCGGTTCCTATTTTTCGAGCTACAGCAGGAGCAATGACAAAAGGGGCAATGCCAATGGTTAATTCTGATAATCGGATAGAAGCACTTTCGGTAGCAAAAACATAATCACAAGCCGAAATTAAACCAACGCCACCACCTACGGCTTTTCCTTGAACTCTACCGATAATTACTTTTTTACAGGTACGCATGGCGTTGATTACCTTAGCAAATCCGTTGAAGAAAACCTTTCCTTCTTCTAAGTTAGAAACCGCTATAAGTTGGTCAAATGATGCGCCAGCGCAGAAAACACCATCACCTTCGGACTTTAAAACAATGATATTTACGGCATCGTTTTCAGAAATTTTATTTAGTTCTGCTGCAAGTCTGTCTAACAACTCTAGCACAAAAGAATTACTAGCAGGATGCCCAAATTCTATTGTTGCAATTTTTTGGTTGATACTGGTGTAAAGACTTCCGTCTTCTCGCGAAGTAGTCATAATGTAATAATTTACATCAAAAGTACATTTTTTGACGCTAAACGTACTTTTTAATGCCTTATTTTTAATGCTTACTAAGCACTGATTAAAGGAAGGTATTTTCTCCGAAATTCAAACACCAAAGCACCGCCACGGATTAACATCCAAACGGTAAAAGCCAGCCAAATACCATACAGTTTCCATTCAAAATAGATGCCTATAAAAAGGGTGGGAATGAAACCGAAAAAAGTAGCCCAGAGCAGAGCATTTCGAAGGTATTTCATCTCTCCTAAACCCTTAAAAATGCCGTCATAAACAAAGGCAACTGCATTAATAGGCAAGCCCAGAATAACAATAAAAAAGATGCTGTAAAAAATAGTTAAAACAGGATGATCGTTTGAGAAAATATGGCCAATAGGCTTGTAAAATATAAAACCTAAAGCCATCAAAACAAAGCTAATGATAAGTCCGTAAGTCAATATTTTTTTTGTTAAAAGAGCAAGTCCTTTATAATCTTTTGCACCTACAAGTCGGCCACTAATGCTATTCCCAGCTGCCGAATAGCCATCAATAAAAAATGCGGAAAACAGCCATAAATTTATGGCAATGGTATGTGCGCCAATATAGGTATCGCCCAAGGCCGTAGCTTCTCTGACCGCTAAGATTAAAGCCGTATTTAAAGCGATGGCGCGAACAAATAAGTTGAGACTCATATAAATAAGTCTTTTTAATTCTGGATGCAGTGGAAATTTTAGTTTTAGACTAATTGATGTTTTTGTTACTAGTAAAATAAATGCCATGATGGCCATAACAGCTTGTGCTATTAAACTTGCCCATGCAGCACCTTCTAAATTCATGGCATCAATAAAGCCATCAACACCAAAAACGAACATAAAGTCTAACCCAACATTTAAAACGGCGCCCGTAATGGCAACGATCATGGGGTAATAGGTGTTTTGTAAACCTCTAAAAATCCCCATGACGGCAAAGGTAAAAAGAGTCAAAGGAAACCCCCAAACCCTAATAGAATAATAGGAGATACAATACTCCAAAATTTTGCCAGAAGCATTCAAAAGTCGGAAAATATCATCAACAATAAATATGGTGGAAAGCAAAATAACGATACTTAGCGCAATATTTAAAAAAATAGCTTGGGCAGGTAATGCTTTTACTTCGTTAATATCGCCAGCACCTAGATATTGAGAAATTATAGTAGAAATGGCGCTCCTGGTTTGCCCTAAAACCCAAATCAACATCGATAAAAACGATCCCACAATACCTGCAGCCGCAAGCGATTCAATACCATCAACAGCAATATTTCCTACTATTGCCGTATCGGTTATTGAAAGTATTGGCTCCGCAATACCAGCAATAGTTGCAGGTATAGCTAATTTGTTGATGTTTTTAAAGGTGATAAGTTGGTTCAAGTAGAAAGTATTAAACTAATAATTCATAACAATAAAAAGGATATTCACTTTGTTTTGGAAAATAAATAGCTTCCAATTTTTGATAGCCTCTCTTGGTATAAAACTGCTGATTTCTGGTATTTTGGCTAAAGGTATCTAACCTTACCGAAGAAAAATTATTTTGTAGGGCATAATTTTCTGCAAAATTCATCAATTTTTGTGCATATCCTTGCCCTTGAAAATCTGGGTGTACTGCAAGGCGATGAATATAAATAGCATTATTTGTTGAGCCTAGCCATTTTACAGATTTATACTCATCATCCATAAAAGTAGAAATAACAATAGCACCAATGATTCTTGTATGCTCTTTAAAAATAAATAGCTCGTTACGTTTTACATCCTTTTCGAATATAATTTTTGATGGATATTGATCGTTCCATTGAAAAATACCATGATCAGATATTTTTTTAGCACATGCTTTTGTTATGGTAAGAATATCATCAATTTCTGATATCTTTGCAGCTCGAATCATTTATTTTTTTTGATGTAAATTTAAATGATAATTTAGAAAATATATTCATAATATAAGTTGTACAAAAATTACTAGCAGAAACAACCCCTTGCTTTAAAATATTTAAACGTATGAAAAACATATTAGTTCCCATAGGCTCATCTCCAGAATCTTTTGAAACATTGCAATATGCTGTAGATTTTGCAACTCAATTCTCTTCCGTAATTTATGTGATGGAAGTTTTTAATATTTCTGCCAAAGCGGGAAGGTTAGCCGATGTAACCGAGATAGTAACAGAGAGCAGTGTAGAACGATTAAAAGAGATTATCGAAAAGGTTGATGCTAAAGGTATTACCATTAAAATTGCCACTTATAATGGTGATATTGTTGATGGGTTGAAAAATATAGACAAAGAATTAGGAATAGATTTGCTTATTATTTCTCCAAAAAGCAATGATATCAGAGAAGAATTATATTTAGGTAACACTTCTGGGAAAATTATTAAACAAACCAATATTCCTACCTTAATAGTGCCAAAAGCAAGCGTTTTTAAACCTTATGCTACAATTTTAACGGCCTTTAAATCTGGAGTTTTAAAAAGAAAAAGAATTTTAGATCCTTTGGTGGCAATTAAGAAAAAATTCAATTCTGAGCTTAATTTGTTATTTGTAAAAACTCCAGGTTACACTGATGACGATTTAAAAATAAATACCGCCTTAATGGACATTAGCACTCAGCTTACCCTAACACAGAATTCTACCACGTATTTAGGGGTTTTAGAGCATTTCCAAGCGCAGCACCCTGATTTATTATGTGTTTTTAGAAGAAAAAGAGGTTTTTTTAAAACACTTTGGGAAAAAAACACCATTTCAAAGTCAGAATTTTATGCTGCAATACCAGTATTGGTATTAAGTGTCAAGAAAGATTGATAAAAACTTTAGTAGTAAGTAAAAAAATCTTTTCTTTGACACGCTTTATGGGGGATTAGCTCAGTTGGCTAGAGCGCTTGCCTGGCAGGCAAGAGGTCACCGGTTCGAATCCGGTATTCTCCACCAGTAAA
>JBGSQM010000180.1:0-20378 GCA_041738035.1 Cellulophaga sp. | reverse complement strand
AAAGGTGGCCCTGTAAGGATTTAACCAAGCGTGGAATTCCATGCCTCTTTTATGCGTTTCTTCAATCATCCATTTCAGTAAGTTTTCCTTTGTTTCTGGAGCAATACCTTCTTTTCCTGTAAAGTAGCGGGACCAAGGTGCGAAATCCGACTTATAAAAGGCATCGCCAGCAGCCCTCACTTGCACAATAGCGGCATTGAAGTTTAATTTTTGGTAGAAATCTAGTAATTCTATATAGTCTTTTTTCTGTTTTTCGATAGCGTCATTACCATTTTTAGGCCAATCTATATTCACTACGGTAGCCACCCAAAAACCTCTAAATTCTCTTTCGGGTTGTGGAATGTTTGACTTAAATATGCTACAGGATGTGGCTAGTATAATAAGAAAGAGTAATCTTATTTTTTTCATAATTTTTATATTTAAAAAGGCCTAGCATTTGTTTACTAAATGTAGGCCTTTAAAAAACTTAAGCTAAGCTACTATATGGATGGGTCTGGTGGGGTATTAGGGTTATTATTTCTTTCAGTTTCAGGAAAGGGATAAAAGTTTCTATTGCGTTCAACCGATAAATCAACAGTTACTCCAGAGGGTGTTGCTCTATTAAATCTTCTACTATCCTCAAGACTCATACCTGTTAAAAAAAGTTCAGATCTTCGATTGCGATATACTTCGTTTAAAAGTGCAACAATAGTTGCAGGACCATTATAGGGGCCAACATTAGCGTTTACTCCAAAAGGATCATTAGAATCTATTAATACTTCATTGATAGCAATTGTTGCAGCATTAATATTTGGAATTGATTTTCTAAGATTAGCTTCTGCTATAATAAGATTCATTTCATCAGGAATATATAATGGGATAATACCATCTAAAGTGTTAAAAAATCCTTTCAAATTTTCAACTGGCAAAAGGTTAAAACTCTGCTCATTAGAGGGTATAAGATAAAAGGATAGTCTTTCATCTGATGCTTCAAAAACAAATTCTGCTGGTAGTCCAAAATTGTCTCTTGGCTTGAAATTAGGGATATTAGGTAAAATTACACGATTATAAATTGGATTTACATTTAATGTTTCAAATGAATAAAATGAAGTCGAATTTAAATCTACGTTGTTAGCACTTAGTATAGCCGCATCATAGTTTCCAGAAAACAGATAATATCTGGCTAACATAGCATTTACAGAATTTAACAAGTCTATATCGTTAGTAATGGCAGTGGTAAATTCACTCGAAACTGGATTTGATTCTAAAAGCGATTTTGCTTCGTTCAATAAAGTTATTGAGACATTAAATGCTTCTTGCCTTGGTACAAAAATTCCATTATTATCAGCATTTGTTTTTGTGATTACTTGCTCATAGTTTTGAGCTAAGGCACCTATGGAAATTGCTTTAATCAGTTTGGCATAGGCAACTAAACCACTTTTTGTTCCAGGTAATAATTCAACATTATCAGCATTGGCCTCAATATCTTCTGCTATTTTAATGATTCTATACATGGTGGACCAAAGTCCTTGTACATTAGAATTAAAGTTGGGTAAATTCGTACCGCCGTCCTCAAGCTCAATAAGATTTAAAAATGTAGTTGTTACGGCAACTTCTCTTGTTGTTATGGCTGGAGTCTCAACAATCCATCTAATGCCAGAAGTCGCATATAATTGCTGCATGCCCACTGTAGCAGCTAAAATACCATCTCTTGTGGAAAAGGTTTGTTCAGCGGTGGCGGCATTCGGATTATCAAAATCTGTCTCACAGGAATTTAGACTTGATACTATAGTTATTAGTACAATACTCAAAGTATATTTTATGATTCTATTTTTCATTTTTACTTTTTTTTAAAATTAAAAACTTACGTTTATACCAAATTGATAGGTTCTTGGAATTGGAACCCCACCAAAATCAAACCCACGTACCCCATTGCTTTGACCCGCTGTATTAATTTCGGGATCCCATCCACTATAATCGTCCCAAGAAATTAAATTTCTTCCCACCAAACTGAATTGTATGTTATTAACATTCTTAAATGGGGATTTTAAATTATAGTTAATAGCTAATTCCCTTAATTTTACAAAAGATCCATCCTCAACAAATTCTTCGAATATATTAGCATTGCCCGAGGTGCTTCCGAGGCCTTTAGGTATATTTTCTAGAAGTGCTTGTCCAGCATTAAAACCACCACCAAACACCGGGTTATCTAACAAACGTCTATTCCAATTAAATACATCAAATCCTTGAACCGCATCAAACTGTATTCTAAAACTAAAATTTTTGTAGGTAAATTCATTAATCAATGATCCGAACCATTCAGGGTTTGGATCACCCACAACTTTAGAGCTAGAACCATCAGGATTTGTTCCCCTAAAAGGAAGGCCTTGTGCATTTAAAGCAATGTTTCCTTCTGCATCTCTGGCGTAGAATTGTCTAAAAAACACACCTAATGGTTCTCCTTCTATAACCCAGTTTGTTGCAAAACTTCCGTCAAGAACTAATTGTCCGCCACCAGCTACTTTAGTTACTTCGTTTTCATTGCTAGAGTAGGTGGCAGTTACATCCCAAGAAAAATCTTTACTTTTTAATGGAGTAGCTCTTAATAGTAATTCTAATCCTCTATTTTCCAAATTACCAACATTTTCAATTCTATTACCAAATCCAGTAGATGGTGCTAATTCTCTAGGTAATAGAAGATCGGTTACTTTTTGTTTATAGTAGGTAAACTCAATACCAACTCGGTTATTCAAAAATCCAGCATCGAGGCCAACTTCTAATTCATCCTGACGCTCGGGAGCAATATTCAAATCTCCTTCTTGAGTACTAGGAATTAAACTTGTAACTCCATTAAATGCTGATGGGTTTAGTAAAGTAAATCTTTGAAATGCTGATAAGGCTGTTAAATTTCCAGCTTGTCCCCATGAACTTCTTAGTTTAAATGTATTAAAGGCATCGCCAAAAGTGTCTTTCCAAAAACCTTCTTCTGACATAACATAAGAAATACTGGCTTTGGAATATAATTGATTTCTTTGATCTACACCAAAAGTAGAAGCCCCATCCATACGTAATGCCCCATTAATATATAATTTATCTTTAAAACTAAAGGACTGTTGAATGAAAGTTCCCCAATATGATATTTGAGATCTACTCTCACCCTGCGCTAGTATCCCTCCGGTTGCAGCAGTTTCAACTATAGGAGGTAGTATGTCTGCACTAATTGATATTCTATCGAATTCTTCATATTGCCAAGAACCACCTAGGATAGTTGTGGATGTGATTACTTCCGAAATATCAGTCTTATAAGTTAAGTTTAAATCACTATTATATTGAAAATTATTAATATCGGAACGTCTTGCAAATCCGTTTGGATTTGATGAAGTATTGTTTATGGGTATAAAAGCACTTGCAGACTGATTAAAATAGTCAAGTCCCAATAAATAGTTGGCTGATAATTTATCTGTTATTTTTGCATTTAAACCTACATTAGTTATAAATCGATTAACTTTTTGTCCAAAATCAAATCTATTTACCACCTCTAAAGGATTGCTAGTTATTCCAATCCTAGGATATACTCCTGATTCGTTAGGAAAAGGGCTAATGGAATTGTTTCCAAATAAAAAACCAGTGATAGCTCCGTATTGAGCAACGATACCGCCGTTTGGAATATCTTGACTCGTACTTCTAACGTAATTTAGACCGGCAGTAATATCTAACCAATTAAAAGCTTTTTGAGTAATATTTGCTTTAAAACCAATTCGATTAAAATCTGTATTTTTTACAATACCTTCGTTATCTAATTGTGATGCAGAAATGTAATAAGTAGTTTTATCATTACCACCACTTACGGAAAGATTGTTTTCAAGTCCAAATCCACTATTAAATATTTCATTTTGTAAATCATATCTAGTTACTGGAACAGTATTTAAATCATTGATGTTACCAGGTATAACCCATGCTAATTCAGTGGTATTATACTCAATTTTTTTGCGTAACTCATTAATCCTTACGTTTGTGGAAAAATTGAATTTCGGAGCTCCACTTTTTCCTTTTTTAGTAAAAATTTGCACTACACCATTACTCGCTCTAGAACCGTAAATTGCGGCAGCAGCAGCACCTTTGATAATTTCAATACGTTCAACGTCATTAGGGTTTATATCTGCTAATCTATTTTGAGCAGTCCCCCCTAAATCAATCAATTGGTTACTGGAGTTACTTATTAAAATACCATCTACAATGTACAAAGGATCAGAGCTTCCTGTAATGGTACTGGGTCCTCTTAATCTAATACTAATACCACCAGCAGGATCTCCAGAGTTTTGTTGTACCAAAGCACCCGTAATTTTACCAGAAATGGCCTGATCTACGGCAGTGGCACCATTATTTACTAAATCCTCAGCTCTAACTGTTGAAATAGCATTTCCTAAAGTACGTTTATTTACACCCACTGTAGTTCCCGTAACAATCACCTCATCTAAACTCAATAAATCCTCATTAAGACTTATGTTGTTTTCAATAGTACTTCCTGACGTAGGCGTAATTTTAATTTTTTTAGTAGAATAACCCAAATAGCTAATTACTAAGGTGTAATCTCCAGAGGCTAAATTCGCATCAAAATTATAGTTTCCATCAAAGTCACTTACCCCACCAAAATTAGTATTTTCAACAAATACTGATGCACCAGGTATAGGCTGGCCATTTCCACCGTCTGTAACACTTCCGCTAAAGGAATACTTGTTTGTTTGCCCAAAAGCAACGGTACTTACTACAAAAAAAGCCAATAGGAATAGCCTTTGATGTAATTTTCCCTTCATTGTAATTATTTTTTTCATAAAAAAAGAGTTAGTTAAAATAAACGTTAGTTCGTGTAATGCTTTAGATTAAATTAAAATTTTCATTTAAAATGTTTACTTATAAATTTGATTTAAAACAAAATAACTTTTCAAAAATATAAAAAAAATTAGTTTTATGCCGTTTTATGCCGTTTTTTAATTAAAAATAATTTTTATCGCATAAAACAGCAATGGTTTGAATATTTTTTTAATTTTGTTTTACTTTAGTGATTTTAATTGACTAACATTTGTGAATGCTGAAAGAAGAACGACATAAAATGATTATTAGTGAGGTTGAAGTACATAACCGTGTTTTACTTACAGATTTAGCTGAAAAGCTCAATGTTTCTATTGATACAGTGCGAAGAGACGTTAAAGAGTTGCATGAAGCTAAGCAGCTAAAAAAAGTACATGGTGGTGCTTTAGCTTTAGGATATACAAACTTTGCAAAGTATAATGATAAAATTTACGCAAAAGCCGACAAGATAAAAATTGCGGAAAAAGCATTATCATTGATAAAGATGGGAAATATAATTTTAATTCACGGAGGAACCACCTGCTTTGAGTTGGCAAAGTTAATTCCGAATAAGTTAGAAATTACCTGCTTTACCACAAGCCCTGTAGTGGCCTTAGAATTGCTTACAAAAAAAGGGGTAGATGTTATTTTTATCGGTGGAAGATTGTCTAAAGAGTCGCAAATATCTATTGGAGCAAGTGTAATTCACCAACTTTTAGATATAAATGTAGATTTTAGTTTTATTGGGACGGGTTATGTTGATGTGGATTTTGGACTTACTGAATTCGATTTTGAAAGTGTACAAGTGAAAAAAGCCATTGTAAAATCTTCAAAGAAAACAGTACTTTTGTCTATATCAGAAAAATTAAATTCTAAACAGCGGTATAAAACTTGTGAGATTAATGCTATTCATACCATGATTACAGAACTTAATCCTGATGATAGTTTATTAGATAATTTTAGAAATCAAAGTATTCGCTTGTTGTAAAAATATGAAGTACAAAAAAATAACCGAAAGCCCTTCAGATTATAATGATTTGGAGAAAATGGATACCTCAACCATATTAGAAAATATAAATAACGAAGATCAAAAAATTGCAGATGCGGTACGTTTGGTTATTCCTGAAATCACTGTATTAGTCGATGCTTTGGCAAGCCGTTTTGAACAAGGAGGTCGTTTATTTTATATTGGGGCTGGCACCAGTGGAAGGTTGGGAATTTTAGATGCTTCTGAAATTCCACCTACTTTTGGTATGCCACATGAACGTGTTGTAGGGATTATAGCTGGTGGTGACAAAGCTATTAGAAAGGCCGTTGAAAATGCAGAGGATGATACCAACCAAGCTTGGTTAGATTTAAAGACACACGCGATTAATGACCTTGATGTTGTTGTTGGTATTGCAGCCTCGGGAACAACACCTTATGTTATTGGGGGTATTGATACTTGCAAAGAAAACGGAATTTTGACAGCGTGTATTACGAACAATCCAGGTTCACCTTTGGCAAAAGCTGCCGATATTGCTATAGAGGTAAATGTAGGTTCTGAGTTTGTTACAGGAAGTACCAGAATGAAAAGTGGTACTTCTCAGAAATTGGTTTTGAATATGATTTCGACTGCATTAATGATTAAAGTTGGCAGAGTAAAAGGCAATAAAATGGTCAATATGCAATTAAGCAATGATAAGCTAGTCGATAGAGGCACTAGATACGTTGTTGAAGGTTTAGGGGTTAGTTATACGGAAGCCGCCAGGCTACTTAAAATACATGGCTCCGTTAAAAACGCCATAGATTCTTACGATAAATAAAAAATATTAAATCGATAGACTTACTCTGGACTTTTTCTTGGATGTAAGGTTTAGGGTGTTCGCTCGAAGCGAGGAAACAAGGGGCTAGAATCAATACAAAAATAGCATAATTTCTACCAGCTTGCGGATCTTGGGTTTTGCAGCGCTGCTGTCTTGTTTAAGATACATTAATCGTTCTATCTTAAAGTAATTCACTTATTCCAATTTTTTAATTTGGCTAACCTCATTTGGAGTAATTATCTTTTTAGATTTATTTTCCCAAGAATTTAAAACGTAATTCATGACATCGGCAACTTCATCGTCGCTTAAGCCCATAGGTGGCATTACGCCGTTATAAGTTACCCCGTTTACAATTACTTTGCCTTTTTGGCCGTATTTAACGCCTCTGATACTTTCTTCTCTAAATTTAATTAAGTAATCCGATTGGGCTAATGGAGGGAAGGTGTTTTTAACCCCTTCTCCTTTTACTAAATGGCAATTCACGCAAAAATCAGCATAAATATCGCCGCCTCTCTCTATACTTTTTTCAAAATTATTGTCTTGAAATACTAACAAAGAAGTGATGGTAATGATGGCCAAATATCCTATAAAAAAAAACTTCATATTTTTATTTTATTATTTTTTAAATCTGATTCCTTTTAATAAAATGTACTAATGTAATTATGCTTTAATGTAACCGTGTTTTAATCTATAAATATACCAATTTGAAAAAAAAGTTCAAGTTTAAGTTCAAAAAGAGTCCTAATTACAAAGTGCAATAAAATTCAAAGTCTTGATATGGCGTAAAATTTATTTAGTAGAACATAAAAGGGAATAAACGGCAATAATTATACCAATTAGGAATCCAAATAAGCCCAATAATTTGTTTCTACTGCGCCCATATTTTAATAAAAAACATAACCGTAGCTAATACTGTGATTTGATTTTCTATTACATCTGAACACAATATAATTCAAATTCTTTACACCTATTTAAATTTATAATTGGTATTATTTTCGCTTTACGACTAGCAATATAACGACCATCAACAAATAGTTACTTAAAACTTTTCATTTAAAACCTAAAAATTTATTCGTTCGGAACTAATTTATAAATCCCTTTTCCTTCAACAGCAACATACATTAAGCCATCGGGTCCTTCTTTTACATCACGAACTCTTCCGATGTCTGGTAGTAATTTTTCTCGTTTTGTAACAATATTATTTTCTATCACCAAATGCTCTAAATATTGAAATTTTAGGGAACCCACTAATAAGTCACCTTTCATTCCTTGGTATTTATCGCTAGTTATAAATGCCATACCACTTGGTGCTATAGATGGTACCCAATAATGCATGGGTTGCTCCATACCGTCCATTTTAGTTTTGTCAGTAATAGGGGTGCCGCTATAGTTAACACCATAAGTAATTACAGGCCATCCAAAATTTGCTCCTTTTTTAATAATATTTATTTCATCGCCGCCTTGTGGACCGTGCTCATGATCCCATATTTCTCCAGTTACGGGATGTTTTACTAAGCCTTGCGGATTTCGATGGCCATAACTATAAATAGCTTTCTTTGCTCCTTCTGTGTTTACAAATGGATTATCTGCCGGAATGCTACCATCATCGTTTAAGCGGTATATTTTTCCTCCATCACGGGTAATGTCTTGCGGATTAACATCTCGGTCGCCTCTTTCACCAATCGAAAAATATAAATAACCCATGTTATCAAAGACGATTCTTGATCCAAAATGCTGCCCTTTAGTAGTATTCGGTGTTGCTTTGTATAAAAGTTGTTTTTCGACCAAAGCATTATCTTTTAATTTAGCACGCATTAAGGCTGTGTTACCCCCTTTGTCTTCTCCTTCTTCGGAGGAATACGTAAAATATATCCATCCATTTTCATTGTATTTTGGATGTAGAACAATGTCCATTAATCCGCCTTGACCTCTTCTGTAAACTTCTGGAACATTTGTAATTTCATTTCTTTCACCATTTTTAAAACGAATGATTTTTCCATCAATTTCTGCTATTAATAAGCTGTTATCAGGTAAGAAGGTTAGCCCCCATGGTATCTGTAGCTCGTCGACCAATAACTCAGCCGAAAAAGGGGGGTTATTGACCTCAGAAACTTTGTTTTCGGTTTCTTGAGCGCAAGAGATATTGAGCGTTACAACGAATAAATAGATATTTAAAACAATTTTTTTCATAACTTGTCGTTAATTTAATACACAGAAATAATTTCATAAAGATAAATATAATTTATAAGTTTAAACAATTACGCTGAAAAATAGTGGTGATCCCAAGTCTTACATTATTTTTTTAACCTACGAAACCTATGCAACCCAAAAAGCCAAGACATTCTTGGTACATTTTTGTACCAATTGTTTTTTGTTTGATTATTAGTTCACTATTAGCTAAGAATAATGCTTATGATTTTATAAGTAGTACCTCTTCAGATATTTTAGCTACATTTCGTCCATTTTACGACGTCACTAAAGATTTAGGCGCCCCCTTCACTAAAAAGCAAAATAGTGAAATTAGCGCACCGGTAATTCCATTTTTTAATACCATTATAGCTAATGCCGACCAATTAACTACATGCTCTAATGATGGTGCCACTTTAGCACGTTTTAACTTATGCGGTAATTTCGATAACCGGGTTATTGCATTAAATCAAGTTTATAGTACGTATGAGTGGCAAAGATTGGCAATAGGTTCTTGTCCAAGTTTTAATATAGATGTTGAATGCCCTACATACACTTGTAATGGCTCATGGGTTGCAGCAGGCAGTGGTAGTACATTAACTCTTGATGCTAATTCCATTCCAGCAGGTTCAGGCGCTGAATTTAGAGTTAGAGTAAACGGTGGCTCTTACAATTATATTAAAGTTAAAAAGAGTATTATTAGTCAAACTTTCGTAAAAAGAGACTATATCTGTGGGGTTGATGGACGAATTCAAATCACCAATCTTTCAAGTTCTTATGAATATGCGATAAATAGCGGGGCTGGTTTTGGGGCTTGGCAAGGTGCTATTTTTGAAGGTTTACTGCCAGGTACTTATATTGTTAAAGCAAGATTAAGAAATACACCAAATACTTGCGAATATCCCTATGACCCTATTGTGATAGCGCAAAGAGAAATAGATATTGATGTTACTTTTACCGATGCGCAATGTTTTGGTGAAAACGGAAGCATCTCGGTAGTCGTAAACGATGTACCCGGTCCTTACAAATATACCTTGTTAGATAATAACGGTTTTCCGCAAGAATTTACTTCATTTATCGCCAGTAATACTTATAATTTCGCCGCAGTTGGTTTTGGTTCCTATAGCGTTCAGGTAGAAACCCAGCAATGTAAAGGAGATCCAATAAATGGTATTTTGCCACCTAGACAAAGTGTAGATATTAATGGCAACCCTATAGTAATAGGTAATGGTTTGATTGCATTAGCAGCCTCAACTGAGGTAAATACCAGTTTTGGATGTGCCAACATTACCAGTGTACCAATTATTTTAAGAGCTTCTGGTGGTGCGGGGCCTTATACGTTTACGGTTAACGGTGGTCCAGCCAGTGCCTCTTTTACGGGTCAAACTACTTATAGTGCGACTACATCTGGAGATTATAATTTCATAATTACCGATGCCAATGGATGTATAATTACAGCTTCAGCCAATGTAAGCGAATTAAGTCCGCCTGTAGTAACAGCCTCAGGAGTAAACGGAACGTGTACCAATGGAGGTGCAAAAATTAATTTTAACGTTGTTAATGCAAGGGGTTATAATTTATCTTTTAGAACAAACTCGGGTAATGCTTGGGTTAATACCCCACAAATATCAGTTACAGATGGCACCTACACTACTTTAGAAGTGAGGTATCAGCAAGGCAGTTTTTCATGTAGTATTGTTTTACCATCAGTTACTGTTACAAGTGAAGCCACTGTTAATGGTACAGTTGCTAAATTAGCAGATCAAAGTTGCAATGGCACAGGAGGAACCAATGGTGGAAGTATTCAGTTTGGGGCAGCAAGTGGCGGCTCTGGAAGTGGTTATCAATTTAGTGTAGATGGGGTTAATTTTTTAGGCACACCATTATTCATAAACCTAGCCCCAGGTACTTATACTCCAATAATTAGAGACGGCAGTGGTTGCAGATTAGAACTTACTGCAATCGTTATCAACCGGGTAGATCCACCAACAAACCTTGATTTCTTACAAAGTAATATTAATTGTGCTCTAGGTACTAGCGATGTTTTTTTAACGCCTACTAGTAATTCCGCAATTGCTAATTATAGTATTATTAGTCCGGTTGCATTAAATAATGGCAGCAATGCTACTTTTGCAGGTTTAAGTACATCAACCACCTACACCTTTCAAATACGTGATGTCAATGGCTGTATTTATACCGAAAGTTTTACGCCAGCGGTCATCAGTTCTATTCGGGTTCGTGCTAAATCAGGGGGAGATGCAAGGGTGTGTACTGGTGCATCAGACGGTAATGTAACTTTTGTGGTAGATGGTTTTGGTGCTAATTATAGCTATCAAATAAATGCTGAACCCGCAAGTGCAGCTCAAAATGTAGCCGAAGTAAATTTAGTTTCAAGAGGAGCAGGTATCTATAACATAACAGTAACTGATGTGGACACGGGATGTACTGATACCGCTTCAATTACAATTGCACAATCAGCAGCATTTACGATAAACCCAGTAATTACCCCAATGACCTGCGCTAATAACAATATTGGTAGGATAGTAGCGAATACTATTGGTGGTTGGGGCGGTAATAGGTATACCTTACTGTTCCCTAATGGAACTACTGTTGGTCCAACAAGTAATAGAACTTTTGGGAACTTAACAATTGCTTCTACAGTTGCAAATCCATATAGATTATCTGTTGTAGATTCAGAAGGATGTACCGCAACGTTCGATTTTCAATTAACCCCTTTAGATGCGCCAACAATAACTATTGCAGCCTCTAATTTATGTTATGAACCTGTTGCAGGTGCTTCAGTAACTGTTGCTGGTTCAGGAGGCACTCCTGGTTATACCTATCGAATAAATAATGGTACCTACCAAGCGAGTCCTTCTTTTACTAATTTATCCCCTGGTACGCATGTTTTTGAAGTTAGAGACACTAATAATTGTACAGATACTATTTCAGTAACTATTAACAGACAATTAAGAGTAACCACCTCAATTGATACAGAAATTCCTTGTGGAGGTGCTCCTGGTCAGATTAGAGTAAGCGTATCTAATGGATATTTGTCTAACGCAACTCCAAAACAATATCAGGTGAGTTCGGACAATGGTGTTACTTATGGTTCGCTACAAAATTTTACAGCAAATTCATTTTTTTACCCAGTAACAGCAGGTGGGAATTATATTTTTAGAGTAACAGATAATGAAAACTGTGAGGCTTTTTCGGCACCCTTAGAGGTTATGGATCCTGTTAATATTTTGGCTACTGCAGATCCAATACCTGCAAGTTGTGGAGATCCAACAAGTGGAGGCATGCGCATTATACCTAATGCCACAAGTGGAATACCACCTTTTGAAATTGATTTTGGAAATACAGGTAATTTCACTTCGCAAACAGTTTATTCAGGATTAACTGCTGGACAAACCTATAATTATACAGTTCGGGATGCTAGAGGATGTTTAACCTTTGGTTTGTCGGAAACAATTCCTACGAGTCCCAATGCTGCTCCAGATGCAATAATTACAGCTGTAGATGCTACTTGCAGTGTTACAGGCTCTAGTGCTGGTAGTATTGTCGTGAATAGTGTTACTAATGGAACACCAAATTTCACCTATATAGTTTCAGATATTTTTGGTACCGAAATAGTTCGAGTAGGACCAACGGCAAATACTCTAGAAATTATTACGCATCCTAATTTAATACCAGGGAATTATACCGTAAGAACTGTTGATGCACTAGGTTGTAGCGATATAGATAATGTTTCTATTTCACAAACCGATTTAAGTGTAGTTCCTGATTTTGCACCTTCTGGTTGTAATGTGGCTGGCTTTTCTAATACGGTAGAAATTTTAGGTGGCGTTGGTCCTAATTTTTTAATCCGTTTGGTAGGAGATCCAAATCCACCTGTAACGCCTAATAGTCCTCCAAGACGTCATACGTTTAATGGCTTACAATATGGTGTTACTTATACTGTTGAGGTTACTGATTTAGGTACAGGCTGTATTTATTTTGAGGAAATTCCACCAGTGGATGGCGCTACAGATTTAGAAATAACAGCGAGTTCTCCTCCAGTTTTTTGTGATGATTTTGGTAATGGGCGGGTAGATTTTACAGTGACTGAATTCTTAGGGCCAAACTTAGTAATTGATTTAATAGATCCTTTAACGAATACAGTTTTGCTCACAGATTCACCGACAGGTTTGCTTGGTGGAACAGGCTCTTCATATACTGGTGCTTTTGATATAATTCCAGGTAATTATATTGTCAGAGTTACCGATTCAGATAACTGCACGGATGCGTTTAGATTGGATGTTATTTTAGAAATTCCGTCAGTTGACATTATATCGAATATTCCAGCAAATTGTAATGCTTTAGGACAATTGACTGTTCGTGGTAGTGGCGGTGATGGCGGACCTTATACCTACGCTTTTGTGCCTGCTGGAAGTCCGGTAGATAGTGATGGAACATTAACACCAATAGATACTTCAGATGATTTTACGGCGAGTAATACAGCAGTTCTACCTGGAAGTCCATTAGGGATCGCTTATGATATTTGGGTAATGGATGGTCGAGGATGTACTTTTAATGTATCTGATGATATTATTTTATTACAACCTCCTTTACCAGCTCCTACTGTTGTTGTGGACAACCAATGTGCAGCATCCGCATCATCATTTAATATAACAGTAAGCATGCCGGCTTGGGTAAATACGCCAAGCTTTACCCTTAATGGAGAAAGTAAGTTTGGTATTTTTAATGCGGTTTTAAATGTATGGGAAGCTTCCTATGCCGTAAATACCCCAGGTACCTATGCCGTAACGGTTGTAGATGCAAATGGGTGTACTGGAACAGGAACTGCGGAAGTTTTCGAATTTTTATCTGGAACAGGGGAGTTTACGACAATACCAACTTGTAATAGTGCTGATGGGATTATTACCATAAGTACAAACGGTGGTAGTGGCGATTTTGTTTTTGAATTGCAAGACAGCTTAGGAAATGCCATTGGAGGTGTACCAACAAATAATACAGGAATATTTATCAATCAATCTCCTGGGGATTATCAAGTTTTAGTGACTGAAAATTTGGTAAATGATGGAGCAGGTTTTTGTTCCTTTATTGTTCCTGTAAATCTTGATTTAGCTATAGCTCCAATAATTGAACCTCCTACAAAGCAAGATATAAGTTGTAGTGGGGCTGATGATGGTAGTATAACAATAACTTTACAATCAGGTACTGATGTTGACAGTCCTATTAATTATATATTAACAAATACTGGTTCAGGTGCTATTATAAATAATAATACGGGAGTCTTTAATAATTTAACACCAGGAAATTATATTGGTCAAGTGGTTTCTACTCGTAATTGTAGCACTCCTTTTGGTCCAATTGATATCATAAACCCAGCACCATTTGAAATTTCTGCGACAAGTACGCCATTTACCTGCGAGATAGGAGCAAACCGATTCAGTTCTTCTATTATTACAGTAAATATTGACCAAATAGGAACAGTCGGATCTGGATACCAATACAGCATTACGGGTTATGCAAATTATCAAACCTCTAATACCTTTGAAATAATTGATGATGGTTCAACGCAAACTATTACAGTTTATGCCATAGATGGTAATGGGTGTCAACATCAATTTACCTTACCAGCTATTACGCCACCATCAGAGGTACAAAGCACTTTATCGGTTAATTCAGTTTTAAACTGTGAAGATCCTGAAGTAGTTCGAATTACTGTTGTTGGAACTAATGACTTTACCGTCCAAACCAGTGCTGCAATACTAGTAGCAGACGTAACCAATACTGGAGGAAATTCATTCGTTGATATAAGTTTAGCAGCCACAGGAGACTATTTATTTGTAGTCCGAGATAATGTTACAGGTTGTTTATATTCAATGCCAAGACATGATGTTTTTGAACCCATTATTCCTGTTGTATCCATAAGGGAAGCAAATCCAATACAGTGTTTTGGAGATTCAAATGGCGCTTTGTTTATTGATGTGTTAAATTATTCAGGTGTTTATACTTATGATGTTTATAGAAGTGATGATATAACGCAAACAACATCCATCGCCTCCGGTACTTTTGATACGGCCAATTATCCAGATGTTAACGGTGATGATGCCAGAATTACTGGTTTGCCGGGCGGTAACTTTTATGTAAGGTTGAGAGCAATAGACTTGCCAAAATGTTCAAGCAATAGTGATGTAGCCAATATTAGAACACCAAATGGGCTTTTAACAGTAAGTGCAACAGAAATAGACAATGTAAGTTGTAATGATAATTCTGGAAATATATTGGCCACAGGAGTTGGGGGTTGGGATTCATCTATCTACGAATTTAGATTGCTAAAAGAAGATCTTTTAGGTACTATTTTGATAGGGGGAATTCTATATTCTGAAGAGGTTACTTTTGGAGCTGCAAATGAATTTAGTGCTTTGTCTAGCGGTAATTATAAAGTAGAGGTGAGAGATGTTGAACAATGTTTAAATGCTTTTGATATTACCCTTGCGCCTATAGATCCTATCGTGGTTGGTATTCGTGAACCTCAGCAATTAGTTTGTCCAGATGGAAACAATGCGGTTTTAGAAGCATTTGATCCTACAACAGGCACTATCGTAACGGCCATGGCAGGTGCAAGTGGCGGTGTTCCTGGGTCAGGTTATAAATACCAATTATTATATTTAAATAGTAATGATAATACCGACGTGGTTTCACGAAGCGGATTACAAGATACACCTACTTTTGATGGTGTTTCAAGCGGATTTATTAGCGCGGGTTGGTATGCGATTGAAGTATTTTCTAGTTTCGATTGTAGCGGCATAAGTACTCCATATTTTGTAGCGCCGCCGCCGCCAATAGATCCTAAATTGGTACAAGTTAGAGCGCCAGGTTGTGGTGGGCAAGGACAAATGCGTCTAAGTATTGAAAACCCAGAAGTAGGCTTTAGTTACGAATATCGATCCATATCAGCGGCACCCTCAGATCCTTTTCTTCCAATCACGGGAACATCAATACTTATTGATGGTGTTCAAGGGTTTTATCAATATGATGTTAGAAAAGTTGGCGGTACTGGAGCATGTACTAGTTTGCGCTCTGAAGGTATTACGCTTGTAGATGCCCAGGCCATTGATTTGGTTGTAAACTTACCCGATGATATTTCGTGTGCTAATGAGAATGATGGTAGAATTGAGTCGTTCTCTTCTGGAGGAGTTGGTAACGCCAGTTACACCTTATATTTAGGAAACCCAACACCAGCGTCATCAATTTATACAGCTTTTAATCCAGATCCTTCGGCTACGGTGGTAAGAGGACCACAGGCTGATGGTACTTTTGAAGGTTTACCAGAAGGAGTATATTACATAAGTGTTCAAAGCGGTTTATCTTGTGGTGATGTAGAAGGACCATTAGTAATTGTTAGGCCTGATCCTATTATATACAATATCACTACTACTAATATTTTATGTAATGGCGAAACAAATGGTAGCATTAGAGTTGAAATAGTAAGTGGAGGAGAGGGACTAGTTCAATTTGCCATTAATCCTAATTTTAATGAATTCTTTAGCGACCCTAATAATCCAAATGTGTATATATTTGAGAATCTGTCAGCAGGATCAAACTATGAAATTTTAGTAAAAGATGAAAGAGGTTGTGGCGAGCGAGTACCTGTCATTCCGATTACAGAACCAGATATTTTATCCATATCTAATGTGGTTACTCAACCTGAAATTTGTTTGAATGCCTATGATGGGCAGCTCGAATTAACCATTACAGGGGGAACTCCATTTGTTGATGTCATTACTTCTACCCCATATTTTGAAACAAGAATTGAAGGCGCAGGTTTTGCTTTGCCAGATCCTATGGATCCCAATCAAGGCTATACCAGAAATGATAATTTAATATTTGAAAACCTTCAGGGTGGAGCGTCTTATCGAATTTATGTTCGTGATTTTAATGGCTGTACGGATGAAAGGGTAGTAAACATAGGATTAGGAGTCGATTTAGCATCACAAGCAATTATACAATATGGTTGTGAAGGTATATTTCCGAATAGCACCGTTACTATCGAAATGACGGATGAGTCTTTATTGCCTGATCTGCTCTTTAGTTTAGATATCGATGATATGACAAGGGCTACTGCGATAAATACCTTCGGAGATTTGACGCCTGGTATTCATACGGTTTATATTTATCATAGTAATGGGTGTATGGATGAGGTTAGTTTTACCCTTGATGAGTTCTTACCATTATCACTAACGGTTTCAAAAACCGGACCCGACGAAATTACTGCTGTAGCAAGTGGTGGATATGGCAACTACTTATATTCGTTTCAAGACCAAGGGGCAAGCTCAGAAAATATCTTTAAAGTTGCTATGGATGCTAATGTGGTTGTTAAAGTTACAGATGATAAGGGTTGCGTGGCTATGGTAGTTTTACCTTTTAATTTTGATACTATGGTTGAATTCCCTAATTTTTTCACACCCAACGGGGATAATAAAAATGATAGATGGAGTCCTATAAATAGAGAGTTTTTTCCTTTTATTGAAGTTATTATTTACGATAGATATGGCAGAGTTGTGGCCATTTTAGATCAAATTCGGGCATGGGATGGTACTTACGAAGGCAATGCCGTACCCACAGGAGATTATTGGTATGTGGTTAATGCAAATGACAGAGATAAACAACGATATGTTGGTCATTTTACCTTGTACAGATAGGCGTTTGTGTTTACAATTTATTAATATATACCGTTTGAAGAACCAGTATTCAGGAATCAAGATACAAGATGCAAGAATTAAGAGCCAGGATTCAAGAGCAAAGAGGTAAAAATAGGATAAACAATCTAACTGCTGCCAGTAGGTAGTTCTGGGCTCTTGTTGTGGGGCATAGGTCTTTATTTTTATTCCTCTTATACCGCTGCTTCGCGATATTCATTATATTTTTTAAGTATAATAGCAGCTTTCAATCTTATTTTAAGAGATGAGATGCGTTAAAGTTATGGTTTTAATTAAGTATATTTGGACGTATTTTAAAAGCTATAATTTTTAATGATGAAGCGTTTATTTCGAAGTATCATCTATGCTCCAAAACTAAATTGGGTCATCAGAAATATAAATTATTTATTTTCGCCCATATTGCCAGATAAGATAAAGATTCATCCTTCAGGAAAGCTGAAAGTACCTCTTAAAAACCAACCGCATTTTTATCTAAAAACAAATCAGACTAGTTTTTTAACTAGAGAGATATTTTGGAAAAAAGCTGAAAATTTTGAGTATTCAGAATTATTTATCGGTCTCATAAAAAAAATGGATATCTTTTTTGATGTAGGTGCTAATATTGGCTATTATAGTATCCTTGGATGTCAAATTAATCCTAAATTAAAAGCGTATGCTTTTGAACCTTCAATCGGAGTAATGCATTATTTGATTGAAAATCTAAAATTAAATCACCTTGAAGATAGGGTAACTGCAGAACAAATTGCATTATCTGATGATAGTGGCAGCATCGATTTTCATGAAATGAGAAATATAAAGTTTCCAACCGTTCACAATTTATCAGGAGAACACAATATTGGGACTAAAAAAGGTAAAATTGCCAACATCGTTCAAACAGATTCAACCACATTGGATGAGTATTTAAAAAATAAAAATGTTAACACTATTGATTTGATAAAATTAGACACTGAAGGTGCTGAATATCAAATACTCAAAGGTGCAAATGAAACAATCCTTAAATATCAACCCATCATCATTTGTGAAACTCTTTTTAATAAAATTGAAAAAGACCTAGAGGCTATTATGTCAAAACATGGCTATGAATTTTATAATCATACTGATGAAGGTTTAAAAAGGGTAGAAACGATTATTAGAAAAGAGGACGATGGGGTGCGAAACTGTTTTTTTGTGCCTAAAGAAAAAGTGCATTTGGTACAAGAGTGGATAATTACTCAATAAAATGCTAAAAGGTTTCTTGCAAACCAGTGTATCAAATAGAAAGACAATTAACATCTTTATAAAATACAGACGTACACCAAGAGTGTGCGCTTATAGGTCCCATACCGTAAAAATCTATTCTTTTAAAGCCAGCGGACAAAAGAAATTCGTAGGCTTTTAGATATTTTATTCTATCAGCATTATCAAATATAATAACACCTTCATCTTTTAAGGCACCTAAACAATTTAAAGTACACACCACCCTTTCACGGCCATCCATAACGATAATATCAAAAACCTTGTCATAATTGAGAATTTCTTTTTGATAGCTTCCGGACTCGAGGTCTTTTTGCAAATAATAGATGTTAGAATATTTAGTAAAGATACCTTTCATCTTAGAAAACCATTGCTCGTTATGTTCTACAGAAATTATTTTTTTAACCTTTTTACTAAACCAAATAGAGGAATTACCGCTACCATATTCAAATATGGAGTGTTCTTTCGTTAATTTCGGAGTCAAAAAATAGATAAAACTATAAGTAAACCAGGGTAATTCTTCTCCGTTTTTGTCTAGAGGCAGGCTTTTTACAACGCTTTTTTTCCATCCTGATTTGGTGAGGTGATTTTTTTGTAAAAAATAAAATCCAGCTATTAATCTCCCCAAAGAGCTTGTTTGAATTATTTTCAGAATAGAATCTTTAATCATGCTTTTAATTTAATTTGTAAAAGGCTTAGAATTTAGTTCATTCAGTTCTTTGTCTGAAGCGAAAGACTGAATCAAATTGTATTTTATTTGCAAGGTATTGCAAAAATAAAGGCAATTTATGTAAAAGATTTTTAAGAACATCAAAAAAAGTAGTAGTCTGCCTAAATCGAAAGTCTCTTTTACATGAATTATCAAGTGGGATAGAGAATATAAATCGTTTTTAGCATTAACAATTTAAAAGGTTTGTTTTTTTTGAACGATTAAATTCATTTATGTAATGAAACGTCATCAATATAAATATTTCTCAGCCCTAAAATTAGTAGTTACTATTATTAATGTTTTAGAAAAAAATCATTCTATTTTTTAGGGATTAAGCTACTGTCCTCTATAACATTGTAAGTACTTCCATTAATAAGTGCTGCCATATATTTTCCGCCACCATAGAAAAAACTTTTTTCTAAAGTTCGACCATCATCATAAGTCATGATGAGTTGGCTGTTTTTTATGGTGTACCTGCCTTCGCCATCAAATTCAGAAATTTCATCTCTTGCAGACGCATTGCGAAAGCCCAAAGTTTTAAACTTTCCTTTACCGTCAAAAGTTAGTTTTTGAATCTGTCCATAATCTGTCTCTTGTTTAAATGTAATAGCCGGAATGTGGTTTACTATTTCATATTTATAAAGCAGCGTTGCGTTCTTGCGTAATACCCCATCACTAACTATAGCTAAGGTATTCTTACCATCGAAAGCACTAAATTGCATAAATATTTTATTGTTGTTTATTTGGTAGCTACCATCTACTCGAGTGTTCCAATCTATTTCGCTCAGTTTAGAAGAAAAAGTTCCGTCAGTTTTAAAATAATAGGTAGGATAGAATGTTTGAGTTCCGTTAATAGTTTGTCTTAATTCTATCCCCGCATAAACA
>JBGSQM010000166.1:0-2473 GCA_041738035.1 Cellulophaga sp. | reverse complement strand
GAGAGTATTTTATAGAGACGTATTTTTGGGTTACTTTAACGAAAATAAAATAAGAGACAAACAAGTATCAATTAGACTAAGTCAAAATCTAGTGTAAACTATGTGACTTTAACTTTGTAAACTATGTGCCTTAACGAACATCCAAAAACATTATGCATAAAATATTAATTCCTTTACTTCTGATGCTTTTTTCTCAACAGATCAAAGCTCAAAATTTGCAAGAAATTGCGAGGAATATTATGCTAAAAGACAGTATTCCAGAATTGACATTTGCCATAATTACGAAAGATAGTATTATAACAAAACAAGTCCTTGGACACCATAAAATAAACGAGATCGGGGAAGAGCCAAACAGCACTATAAATGACTATTTTCATTTAGGTTCGAATACTAAAGCGATTACAGGTTTTATTGCGGGGAAATTAGTAGAGGATAGAAAGATTGAATGGAATACAAAATTCTTTGAATTATTTCCTAAACTTAAACGAAAATCAAACGAAAGCTATCATAATATAACATTAGAGGATTTATTAACTCATCGAGCAAAAATTCAACCTTTCACAAGTGGCTTAGAATACCAAGGACTACCAAAATTTAAGGGTAATAAACAAAAAAGAAGAAAGAAATTTGCGAAATATGTTTTGACACTTCGAGCAGTCAAAAGTTCTGAAAGTCATAACTATTCAAATGCAGGATATAGTGTTGCATCTATTATGCTTGAAAAAGTTTCAGGAAAATCTTGGGAGGAATTATGTGAAGAAATATTAAAAACACAAATGGGGATTGACTTTTTAATTGGGTGGCCCAATCGAAATAAAAGAAATCAACCTTACGGTCATTGGATTGAAAACGGAAAAATTGTTCCCGTTCAACCAAATATAAAATACAATTTGAACTTAGCAGAACCTGCTGGAGATTTAAGTATGAATATTGAGAACTATGCGAAATTTATACAACTTAACATAAAAGGTTTAGCTGACGAAGACAATTTTTTGGAATCTGACACTTATAAGTTTTTACATACTGCTAAAAATAATTATGCAATAGGCTGGGGTAACTATGTAAAAGATAATAAGCAAATTTCCGAACACGCAGGTTCAGATGGAACTTTTTTCAGCTATGCGCAAATTGACCGAAAAAAAATGATTGGATATATTGTAATTGTAAATAGTGGAACAGAAAGCGCACAAAAAGGAGTATTTGAATTGATTAACGTAATGAAAGCGAAATAATACTGCTGGCAACAACGTACCACACATTTAAAAAAAATTACCAGAAAAAAGTATTAATCCTAATTTGTAACACTGTTACATAAAATTTAAAATTTAGTTCATATGAAAGCATCTCAAATATTTTACCTATTTATCACTATGTTAGTTGTTAGTTGCGGAGAAACAAATAAGAATAATTCTAATAGTAAAGATTATTTTTCTTCAAAAATTGACACTTCATATAATTCAATAGATAGGACTAAAATCGATGAAATTACTAGGCATTTCTACGACAAAAAATCAAATAACGGCGTAAAGAGTTTAACTTTCTCAACTCCTTTAAAGGGTAGTAATGATTTTATGAAGTTTAGCCTTATTAAAATCGATGCATCAGATTTAAAAAATGCTGAAAGTTCAAGTTTAGTTTTTAAAAGTATTGAAGAAGTTCAAGATTTTTTTGGCAAAATCGATTCTTTGGGTACTGATAAAAGTTTACTGGAAAGAAAAAAAATAAAGCATTATGAAATAAACAAAGGAGAATATTCTGTTGAAATTAAACAATTCGACGGAGAAGTTAATATTCCATATAAAATGGAACTTAGTATTTCAGAATACAAAGGCATAAAATCTGCTTTTGAAAAATACTTATTAGAAAATCAATAGAGATTAGAAGCGTCTAAAGAATTACAGCAATAATGAATGTTGGTATACAAATGGACTTTTTAGCTAGTTTGTTAAGACGGACTTCACTCAAACGTAATCGATGTGCTGATGGACTTGCCAAAATTGTGCAATCGTAATGTGCCAATAGAACGCAAAAAAACGTGTGGTAACAGAACCTATAAACAATACGGGCTTAGGTTTTAAACGCTAAGGTCTGTGTATATTTATAATGTCGCGAAATCTTTGGGATTTCGCTTTGACACTAAAAAAGAAAAACAAAACCAAAAGATTTCGCTTTGTGCGCGGCGGAAAGCAAACGCTAGTTTGCCCCCGTACTGTTCATAGTGTACCAAGAATCAACCCCGGAAAAAAAAGGGTTGAATGCTGTAATTAAGATGATGGTAGGTCCATCAGGGTCGTTGTATAGGCGATGGCTCTAAACCACCTAAAGGTGCTTAGGTCAATAGCCTTGGTACTGAGCGTTTAGGAGAATCCAACCCATGAGGTTGGCAGGTATGAATAAAGGAGTTGAACCCTTCGACTAACGCTCAGGATAAACTACAGTGAACCACTGAAGAGGTGTCGAGAAGTAGGTACAT
>JBGSQM010000019.1:0-3073 GCA_041738035.1 Cellulophaga sp. | reverse complement strand
TAGCACCACCATAATAATGCCTTCGTACTGCTGCAATTCCCCGTCAAAATAAATAAATACAAAAAACAATAATGAGGCTAGCATCATCACAGGCCAATCTGTGGTATAAAAGCCTTTTTTTACGTTAATACTCCCTAAAATAACTGTGATCCCTAGAACGAGTCCGATATTAGCAATATTTGAACCTACCACATTCCCTAAAGCTAAGTCAGGAAAACCATCAAGAGCAGCTTTTATACTCACAATAAGTTCTGGTGCCGAGGTAGCGAAGGAAACCACCGTCATGCCTATTACAATTTTTGGAATATTTAATTGAAGGGATAAGGCAACGGCCGATTTTAACAACCAACTACCGCCCAAAATGAGTAAGGTTAAGCCCAGTACAATAAATACGATGTCTTGCATTTTAAATTTTTTAACAAATATAGTTCATGAGATATTTTCTATTACTTTTGAACAATATTAAATTGTACACATCCATCATAAACAAATCATAATCGAACCAAACAAAATAAAGATTTCATAAGTCACAGGTAGGCCCTTGCCATAATTCGGGATTGGAATGTTTACATAAAATAAGAGAATTTCACAAAAACTCATTCTATATTTGCATGAAATTCGTTCAAAATGAAGAAATCATTATTTAGGTTATTGGCCAAATTAAACAAAGCTCTATTACCTTCGTTTACCAAAAAGAGATTAGATCTTGCAAAAGCAACAAAATCGCAAATGGCAATCATTGGCTGGCGTTATTTTGTGACCACCAATGCCATACATTAATAATGTAACAAAGAAGCTATTTCATAAGCTTTTAGCTTATCCCTGCCTTTTAAAAAATCTAGTTCGATTAAAAAATTACACTGTACAATTTCTCCACCTAGTCTTGTAATGAGTTCACAAGCCGCTTTAGCGGTACCGCCAGTCGCCAAAACATCATCGTGCAATAATATTCTTTCGCCGGGCACAATGCTATCTTTATGAATCTCTAAGGTGTCCATACCATATTCTAAATCGTAAGTAACGCATTCTACGGCATAAGGTAATTTTCCAGGCTTACGAATGGGAATAAAACCTGCATTTAATTTAATAGCTAGCAAGGGTGCAAAGAAAAAACCTCTACTTTCTAAACCGACTACTTTATCAATTTTTTTATCATTAACAAGGTTGCACAAATAATCTGCGGCCTTTTCAAGCGCATACGCCTCTTTTAATAAAGGCGTAATGTCTTTAAAAACAATACCTTGCTTAGGAAAATCGTTAATGTCTCTAATATACTTTTTAAAATCCATGATTTTAGCTTGTTCTAATTTTGCTGTAAATTTAAAAAGAAATATATTTGCAGCCCGTTAAGGGGAAATAATTAGGCCTCGTGGCGCAATTGAATAGCGCATCTGATTACGGCTCAGAAGGTTACTGGTTTGAATCCAGTCGAGGTCACTAAAAGCTTTTTCAAAAAGCATCAAAACCGCGCAAATCATAGGATTTACGCGGTTTCTTCATTTTTAGGGATTCATACAATTTGGTCTTTTATGGTAGCTTATGGTAGCTATTCGGTAAGTTCAAATTAAAAATGGTAGCTTTAGCTACCACGATGAAATTCAACTAAAGGTTGAATATTGGTTATTCTATTATGTTTGATTTGACTTTCGTAAAAAATCAAGTTTAATTTAAAACCAAAATTATGCGTACTTCAAAAACATTTTCCATTCAATTCTGGATGGATACAAAGAAATCTAAAAAAAGTGAGGGGCTAATTTATGCCCGAATTAATGTGGATCAAAAAAGATTAAGCATTAGTCTAAAAAGAAAGTTGGCTATAAATCAATGGGATCCTAAAAACCAGAAACAGCTAGGTGCCACCCAAATTGCAAAAGAATTCAATCGTTATTTAGATTTGTCTAAATCTAAACTTTTCAGGTGTTATCAAGAGCTTCGTGATAATGGAGACGATGTAACGAGCAAAGCCATTAAAAATCTCTTTTTAAATGAAGAATCAAATGGACATACACTTCAAGAGCTTATCAATTATCATTCGATAAAGATTGAAAACACTCACGCCATTGGATCAATCAGAAATTTCAAGGTTACCGAAGGCTATGTTGATCGTTTTCTGAAGAAAAAACAAATCGAAGATATTTCTCTTTCACAATTAAACTTTGAGTTTTTATGTGATTTTGAAAACTTTCTCAATGCCTACTACCCTAAAAGTCACCCAAAAGCAATGAGTCATAATACCGTTACTAAACATATCCAACGATTACGTAAGATAATTACGCTTGCCTATAATTTGGAATGGATAAAAGATGACCCTTTCCGTAGGTGGAAATCGACATTTGATAAAGTAGATAGAGAATTCTTATCCGATAGTGAACTTTCAAAACTAGCAACACACCATTTTAAAATTGACAGATTAGACCGTGTAAGGGATCTTTTTGTTTTCAGCAGCTATACAGGAATTTCTTATGTTGATATTAAAAATCTAACGAAGAAAAATGTTTGGATAGGAGATGACGAAGGTAATAAATGGATTAGCACTTTTAGACAAAAAACAAATAGTAAAATTAAGATTCCACTATTGTTTAGAGCTCAGCAAATCCTTAAAAAATATGATTCACATCCAGTCACAGAAATTTCGGGTACACTTTTACCTTCGATAACAAACGAAAAAGCAAACCTTTATCTGAAAGAGATTGCTTCTGAGGTTGGAATTGAAAAGAATCTGACCTTTCATATGGCTCGTCACACATTTGCAACAACGGTTGCTTTAAGTAACGGAATGCCCATTGAAACAGTTTCAAAAATCCTGGGACATACTAAAATTACTACTACTCAGATTTATGCTCGCGTTATGGATCATAAAATAAAGTCAGATATGGATTTAGTACAAGAAAGACTGAACGAAAAAGCAAGAAAATTTGAAGCTGAAAATGAACTAAAACATTTACGTGAAAAAATTGTGGAAGCTGAAAAGACAAAATATTCTAATTTAACCAAGGATCAATTAATTGCAAAACTAAATGAAATCTCAAAACAGGAGATAGAGGAAAATTAAGTATAGCTTAAGCTTCGCTTG
>JBGSQM010000098.1:0-4527 GCA_041738035.1 Cellulophaga sp. | reverse complement strand
TGATACCGCTAAATATTACGAGCAGTTTTTTGAACTGATAAAAATACCGACTAAAAGCGTCAGTAGGAGTAGTGGCTTGACTTTAGATAGCCGCATTACGAAAGGGGAGAAGGAAGTGGCAAAGCGTAGAGCGGGTATATTCTTTCGTTTGAAACAAGGGGAATTTGTAGCTTTTGCCGATGGTATTGATAGAAAAGTGAAATTTAAACTTCAGAAAATTGAAAAGGAATTGCCACAGATCAAAATTCAGTATTCTGGTACAGAATTACAATTGAATTTAATACGTATTTATCGAGAGGTGAAAACAGTACTGGGATAATTTTTAGAAAGGGATTTTTATTAAATAAAAGCTCGTTAGTAGTTTCTTCTTAGTACTGAATTTTAAGCTTTTGAAGCTGAGCATAGTTTAACATATATTAAAAAATTAATTGTATATTTGCATGAATATTTAATTATAAATAATGCAAAATAGTATAGATTTTGTTAATGAATTAATTAAAAAAGAAGGAGTATGAGTAAAATAGAGGAATTAACAAAACATTTAAGGCGAGGGAAAGTATACCGTAGGGTAGAGCTAGAACTTTGGTCCAATGCGGTTGATCGTCATATCGCAGAACTTTTAGAAGATAAAACGTTACAGAGGCTTTCTCCTGGACTCTACTATTATCCTAGAAAGACGGCATTTGGGGTAGCACCTCCGGATGAAGAAACTCTGGTGCGTAGTTTTTTGAAAGAGGATGATTTTTTATTAATGTCTCCCAATGATTATAATACTTTAGGAGTAGGTACTACACAATTGTATAACAAACGCCTAGTCTATAATCATAAAAGGCATGGGAAATTTGTATTAGGTGGTAGAACATTTTTTTTTCATGTGAAACCTCGTTTTCCTAAAAAATTAACTACGGAATTTTTATTGGTGGATTTGGTAAACAATCTTGATACACTCGCTGAAGACCCCAATGAAGTACTAACTAATGTGAAGCACAAGGCTAAAACATTGAATACTACGAAGCTTCTAAAAGCAGTAAAAAACTATGGTGGGGTACAAGCTAAAAAAGTGTTTAGCACGGCCTTAATTCATTAAACGCAGTTCTTATGCCTAGTAACTATCTTCATGAGCATCCTGATTTTATTGATCTATTGCGAATTATAGGACAAGAAAGAGATATTCAAATTCAATTAATTGAAAAGGATTACTGGATTATGCATGTGCTTTATGGTCTGAAAAAACAAGGTTTTGATTTTGAATTGAAAGGCGGAACTTCTTTATCTAAAGGCTATAAAATTATCCATCGATTTTCTGAAGATATTGATATTCATATCAAACCTCCGATGGCGTTAAAAGTGAATGAAAATCCCAAAAACACCAAGGATAATAGTATTCAATCTCGTAAGGAATTCTATGATTGGCTTGCTGAACATCTCGAGATTGATGGTATTGTAAAAATAGAAAGAGATACTGCTTTTGATGATAAATCTTATTATCGTAGTGGTGGAATTCGGCTTTTTTATGAGGCTAAAACGGGAAATTTGGAAGGTATCAAAGAAGGAATTTTATTGGAAGCCGGTTTTGATACAGTAACTCCAAACACACAATTACAAATAAGTTCCTGGGCCTTTAATAAAGCATACAATACTTCCGGAATCAGTATTGTAGATAATCGAGCCAACAATGTTGTATGTTACCATCCTGGTTATACATTCATTGAGAAACTGCAAACAATCGCTACTAAATACAGACAAGAGCAAAGTGGAGCACCACCACGAGCTAATCTAATGCGACAGTATTACGATGTATATTGTTTATTAGCCTTAGAAGAAGTGCAAAATTTTATAGGAAAACCAGCATATCATAAGCATAAAAAAACGCGCTTTCCTAAAGCGGATTTCGAGATTCCTATTTCAGAAAATGAAGCATTTTTATTAAACGATATGGATATCAGAGAAACTTTCAAAAAAAGATATAAAGCTACTGCATCACTTTATTATGCTGGACAGCCTAACTTTGAAGACCTTTTGACACGAATTAAAAAGTATATTGGTCAATTATGAAGTTTTTGCAGTGAAATTATTTTACGATATTCATTTTTCTATGAGAGTTTTGAATCTCAACTGATTGGATAAAAGATAGAATAAATCATTCATAGGTTAAATGCTGCATAGCACAATATTGCTCCTAAAATTGAACATAGAATAATAATGTCTCAAATTAAAGAGGAAATCATTTGTTTTTTAGGATGTCGGTTCATATTGTAAGCTTCCCCTAAAACCGAACTGTTTAAAAGTAGCATATTAATTTTAATTTGGAAGAGTATGAGAAAAAGCAAGTTTTTGTCTTTCGTTTCCGAATTGCAAATATTCAGTATTTCTAAAATTTTTAATCAATTTTAGGTTTTTTATATTTTGGGCAACGGTTTTTGGGATTTGTGAAGATGACAACTTTCATTACAAATGTTAATGGGGTTAACTAAACTTTGATTAACCACAAAACTGTCTGCGGAGCAGTGAACCCACATTTTTACTAGACCCGTGACGGTAGTATTTTTGCACAACTTGTTATAGAATAAACGCAATTGTGATATAGGAAAGCACATTCCCAACCCCGTGTGCTATCCATCCAGGTATTATGCTTCCTTTTGCATATTTTTCTTTTATATATCCTAATGTCCATCCAGCAATTGATGAAAGAATAAACATAAATGCTAAAGGAAAAAAAGTAGAATTAGTTAAAGCCCAAAATAAAAGTAGGTGTAAAACTCCAAAAATTAAAGCTTGTAATATATTCCCAATAATGAAGTTGTACTTCTTGATTAGGCGCTTTGCTATAAACCCACGAAATAATATTTCTTCGGCAAGAGAAGTTTTAAGTAATGCTATAATCAATAGTACAAGAATTGTATTAGTGCTAAATCCCATCATCCTTAATCTGCCAGTTACGGAAGCTGGGGTCATTGCAATTTCCTTAATTCCGCTATCAAAAAATGTCATTCCAATTCCAATCATTAAAAACAATAATGAAACTAATAAAACATAAATTATTGATTTTGAGGGTGGCTTGTAAAGTCCAATATATTGATTGAATTTAATTGTTTTATCCCCGCGAAATAGAAAAAAAAGAAATGGGATTAATGTAAAAAGTCCGATTTGCAAAATTGTAGAGAAGAGTTCGCTAAATATTTCTTTCATGATTAAAGTTGTTATTTACCTATTTATATATCGTCAGTTTGAGTTTCGGTGCCATACTGCCAAAGTTCGGTGTATGATTTAGTTGGGTGGTTTGGTCATTAAGTTAGCAGACATCTACGAACCAGTGAAATTACGTATGGAACCAAAGGGTTAATTATACACGGAGTTGCCACCAATTATTTTATCAGTTTAATTATATTCGGATACAAATTTTCTGTTTTTCCTTTACTTGTTTTAATTGCAAAAGTTATTGGTAATATTATATTCAAAACAGAAAGACCGATAACAACATATAAAAGAATCGGATAATAACCATAATGCATAATTTTCGAAAATGCGAATCCTGTTATACTTAAAAATGTTATAATCGACCATAAGATTTGAAAATTCAAAAGGTTTGCTCCGATTTCTTTTAGTCCGATAATTTTATCTTTTTTATTCATCCATAAAATCAGAGGAACAATAATATTTCCAACTGGAATGGCTAAAAAGACTACTACAGAAAGATGAAAAATTGCTAAATAGTTTTTATCAAGCTGTTTGCCATAATCTAAAACATCTTCCGCATTTATATCAAGAACTTCACAAATTAAATTCAAGGTTTTCCCACGAGGTTCACTTTCGTTATTTTCAATCCGTTGAATTGTCCTTAAATTGACTTTAGCAGATTCAGCTAATTCCTCTTGAGAAAGTCCTTTTTTCTTTCTTATTTCTTTAATTTTTTTTCCGGTTTCGTTCATAGTTATTTTTGTTTTATAGTTCATACAAAATTACTTTTGAATCTATCAATTTGATAACGGTTTGTTTGCGACATTTTTACGGCATTATTGTCAATTTATTGATTTTCTTGAGTTTATATAATTTCTAGTCCTAAGATACCTCTACAGATTATTATTTATATTAAGTTGCATTTTGGTACTGGTCATTAGGAGTTTTATCATCTAAAGATAAATGTAATCTTATTTCGTTGTATAAATCAGTTGCATTTTTTGCTGTTCTTTTCACTTGAGCCACGTCTGTAAAGGTTTGGTCGAGATAAAATTCGTCCTTAAGAATCCCATTAACCCTTTTTTGAAGAATAATATTATTAATTATCAAGATTAAAAATAAATAATCAATGATGTTAAACTAATTTTTAAAACTAAATAATTAGCAATAAAAAACAGTACTAGGAATTTTATGAAAATTTTCGATATAGACCATTGCCTTCTGTTGAAAGCATTGGAACGTCATGTTTCGGAGAAGTGGGTTTTACTTTACATCAAACGGTGGCTGGAAGCTCCAGTAATTCAGGAAGATGGAACGGTTAAAATATCCACGGGTAAAGGAACACCTCAA
>JBGSQM010000086.1:0-12735 GCA_041738035.1 Cellulophaga sp. | reverse complement strand
TTTGAAGGTGAGAAGTTGTGGCTAGCTTCCTAATAAACCAACTACATTTATTTCCGCTATAGCTTTTATGGTAGTCAATCTGATTTGGGATGTTTTTTGAATTAAATGTAAAGGGTACGAGGCAGGAATCAAAGTTAATCCTACGCATTTTTAGCTGCTTGCGGTATTGGCTGCTGCTATCTTTTTGGGGGTATTGAGGGAGTAAAGTTTCTCTAACGCTTTGGCGCTTGGCGAAGAAGCGAATTTCGAAACACGAAACTTTCTGCCACCACTGAACTTGATTAAGAATCCAAAACTTGTGGAAATCACTGTCCGCCCTATGTTTTATACCCATTCTTGGCGTTAGTTTTTTAATTACTTCTTCTTATTTGATGTACTACAAGATCAAAATAGTCTGCTCGTAAATCACTAGAACATTGTACGAGTGAAAATTTAGCGATATTAGAAGTAAACCTATCAATGTTGTCTTCCACCAATAAGTCATCTTTTAAATGTGACGTAAATGCTAAAACAAAGACTATTCTCTTGTCAAATAACTTGATGAATTCAGAAATAGTCAATGAATTTATACTGAGTGCTTTTTCAACTAATTTGTTATATATCTTTTCTAGAAGCGATTTATCAGAAGTTCCTAGTACATCTTTGAGTCTTCGAGCTGAAATATTAATTTGATTATGAAGTTCTCTCATTTTCGATTCAAATCCATATTTAACATGAATCAAGTATAATGTATCATCAGTATAGTAGAGGATGTCACATAACTCTAGACCATCAACGATAATAGTATCAAGTACGAAATAATTTTCGTGCCCATTGTACTGTAAATTATAGTCTCCTTCTTTCGATACAATCTGCTTGTCCCATGGAATGGTTAATATTTCTGATGGTGCTTTATATGTTTTTAAAATGTGCAATGCACTAGTCCTAAGGTCCTGAACAAAAGAATTTCTTAAATTATACCATTTTGTATCCACAAGAAAATATGGTCTATTCCGAACATTTAATTCCGTTGTAATGTGAAATAGAAAACTAGCTCCAATAGTCGACTTATTATTTTTCATACAAGTTACTCTTGCTCCTTGCAGAAATACCATGAAATTAAACCTGTCATTTTCCCCATGTAGTTCTACTGCACGAGCCAATACCTCATCGTAAATTTCTCTTCTGTTTGTTACCGATTTAAAGGTTTTATAGCCTTTGTTTTCGGTTTTCTCTTTCAATTCATAACTGTCCGCTTCATAAAATTGCTCAATATCATTTGGGTTGCAAAAGTCATGTTCAAATCGCCTTATATTCGGATTGTTTCTTCTGCCTAAACCTTGTATGTCGTTAAATATGTTTGTGATTAACTCAGGATATAGGAACTTTCTTATAAACTTTTGGTCATCGATTTCCTTATATGAACTCAGATAATCTGAAGGGGCTAGTTCAGAAATAACATCCAACTCACTGAAAATTTGATGAAGCTTGTCGAAATCAACCGATTTTTTGATTTTAAATTTCTGTCGTCCGACTAATATTTCTTAGTACTAACGGATTTATTGGAATAGTGCAATTTAAAGATGGGAGGTCTTGCAACCGTCCCACCTTATTGGTAATGTTGTTCGACGAAGAACCAATATTACCATGGGTAAAAATAATGCAAAGTTTCTATTAGGTCAACCTATTATTGTTCAAGTGATGTCTTTGATACCTGAGCATATTTTTCGTAAGGTTGTCGAAGAAACTCAGTCTGATAAGTATTACAAACAAATGAAGAGTAAGGATCACTTTATCTGTTTGTTTTATGCTGTTCTCACACGCAATAGTAGTTTGAGAGAGGTTTGTAAAAACATTACTCTGATTGCCAAAAAGCTACTTTATGTCGGGTTAAAGAAATTGCCATGTAGAAGTACACTTTCAGATGCTAATAGACAGAGAGACAGTAAGTTTTTCGCCTCTTTGTACATGGCACTTTACCTTCATTATAAGTCTTCATTAAAAACCAATTGGAGTCCAATTGGAGATGAGGTTGATCTTTACGAGGTAGAAGTATTTGACTCTACTACCGTTACCCTTTTTAAAGAAATACTCAAAGGGGCAGGGCGCAATCCTCTAGATGGTAAAAAGAAAGGGGGCATCAAGATATTTACTAAAATGAATTTATCAGAGGGAGTCCCCAACTTCATTTGTATGAAGGCCGCAAGTACCAACGAGAATACTTTTTTGAAAGTACTCAACCTACCCGAAGGGGGAATAGCCGTATTTGATAAAGGCTTTAATCGTTACCGGTATTTTGATAAATGGACTGAACACAATCGCTACTTTGTTACTCCTTTGAGAGAAAATGCCAAATACTTGGTGGTATCAGAAAATAGCACTGATTCATTCCCAGATGTAATAAATGATCAAACGATCACCCTTAGTTATAAGCATAGAGGAGTTACTCGGACAGTTCCACTAAGGTTGATCATCTATTGTGACCCTATATCAGGGGAAATATTTCGATTCCTCACCAATTTAATGGGGCATACTTCCATCACTATCACATTGCTTTATAAGAATAGATGGGTCATAGAAGTACTTTTCAAGCAGATTAAACAGAATTTTGAGCTCAAGTATTTTTTGTCGGACAGTGAGAACGGTATTAAATCTCAAATTTGGGTAGCACTCATACTAAACCTACTCTTCACACTCATCCATAGAAAGATTAAAGAAGCTGAGGACTTCAGCACAATGGTGATGATTGCAGCTAAAAATTTATGTTCGTACGTAAATTTGAATGCCTTCTTGGTCAATACAGAGGCATATTGTAGGGATTGGTTTAGAACTCAAGTTAGTAAAGTACAATTGCGATTTGAAGGTTTTGGATAGGGGGTGTTTTTGAAAATTGAAAATATTAGCACCTAAAAGCTAATAAATGAGCTTTTTTAGCCAAATTGAAATTTAGTCGGACGACAGAAATTTTAAATGATTTACTGACACCTATTTGCATAGTTTCTTCTGGCTTTCCTTGTAGGAAGGAAAAATGTAAGCTTGAAGTTTCAGAACTAAGTATGAGATTTATCTCCTTAGGGATTTTTCCAAATTTAATGAAGTCAATAATTCTATAATTGTCCCTAAATTGTTCGCTCAAACCTGCTCTATATCCTGTAATACCACGTGATTTGATGGATGAGAGTTGGTCGGATTCAGGTTTCATTATTCTTGAATATGTGTTCAGTCCAAATGAGTGATTTATAAAAGGAACAACCATTCTGTAAGCATTTCCACCAATGACACAATACAGTTCAATAGGTGTCTGAGCAAATAGAATTAACGAAAGTTGTTGTTGTGTGAAATCAGAATTTTGAGTCAGTTCTTCAGGTAAGAAATCCTGCCAATCTGAAATTATTTCATCTGTATTAAAAAGGTATAAGTAATAAAATATGCCATCTTTTTCAAAATGATTTAGGTTCAAATTATTAGGAGTATTTTTTAATTTTAGTTTCTTGTGATAGGAGGATATTATTGTCTTAATAATAGACTCAGTATCGACTTTGTTTTTTAGGTCGATGTGGTTGCGATTTATCTGATAAATTTTAGGATTCTGAGTCATTTTTTCTAATTACGGCCTAACGTTTTTCAGCTATACGCAGGCAGGGATTTTTACCACTAATCTTCCTACGAAGAACTGAACTTCAAATTTAGTACTTTCCTGTCCTACGAAGCACGATACCCCTGCTTGCGTATAGTTGATGTTATCGCTTCGGTGTTCTTTTTCGTCCGTTGGTTTGTCGGTCGTTTTGGTCGTGCGGTTTGACAGTCACACTCTTTGCCAAGCTTGGGTTTGAGCGTTGGCTGGTGCGGCTTGGTAATGTCTGTGGCTGTGAAGCGTTGGGTTAATTGCTTTCATTTGTCAGTATTTCGTTAGTGTCAAAGCCAATTTCTTCAAGTTTTCTCTTTCTCTCTGTGCTTGTTCCATTTTTCTTTATTCTAAACAGCCAATTATATAGTCCTCCAAACTCTTTGTCGTTTTGCTTAACATCAAAGTGACTGTATTTTTGATAGAAGTCTTTTAACATTTGAAGTTTAGTGTTCCACTCGTGTTCTTTGACATTCCAAATTACGTCTAGTTCTTCAAGTAAGTCTTTTCTGTGGTCAAGTAATTTACCTCTAGAATAATTTACTCTTTGGTCATTTAACCATCTACCAAGTTTCTTATATACCTTGTCTATCTGTGAGACATTACAGTGTCCAAATTTCTCTTTGTACAATTCTAGCTGTTGGAAATTTAAAAACCATTGTTCATCATCAGGTGAACCTCCTTTAGTTTCAGGTTCCCAATCAAAATTTATTTTAGCCAGTAATTTAATTTGGTCAATTGTAAGCGAGTCTTTTTTCCTTTTCACTCTTTGTTGAATTATCCAGCTGGCTAATACTTTATTGTCATTCTTAGAAACAAAGCAACTTCCAGTTTCATTAAATACCCTTTTTAACTCGGTATATTTCTCCATCCAAGCATCAATGAAATTTACTTTTCTTTCAACCTCCCATTCAAAACCTAAAAATTCTAGTTTCTTTATTTGCTCTGGAGGAAGACCACCTTTCCTATAAATATATCTTTGTCGGCTAACAAAATTTGCAAGTGTTTTATCTTCGTGACTTCTTGGTACATTGCAGTGTCCTATAGTCATTTTATAATCTAACAACTTCATATAGTTCGTTTCCCAAGATTGAATATTATTGGCAGGTTTTTTGGTTTTTTCTTCTTTAAATTTCTTTTCTCTTCCCAGTCCATAATATTTTGTTTCAAATGAATAACCAATCCTCTCAAAGGCACTTAATTGCTCCAACGACAACTTACCCTTATTTTTCAAAATTCTTTGGTATCTCAACCATTGAAGAAGGTCTTCGTTTTCTGTATCATTTCCTTTTATATGGAAAGTTTTGTTCTCTAAAAAGTAGCTTTCTAATTGGAGCAACCTTGTTTCCCAATCTTCATAGTTCGAGTCTTCGCTTAAGGGCTTTCTGCCTCTGAAATCTAGTTCAAATGAATACCCAATATCAGTTAGCCTTTGTATTTTCTCTATATCCAGTTTATCCTCTTTGTAAAGCAGTCTTTGATATCTTACCCAACTTGCAAGTGGCTGTAAAGAATTATCATCACTGGGTATTCTAAATGTTCCATTTGTTTCATAATAATTTTTCAGTTCTTCAAATTTGATATCCCAAGTTGGTATCTTATCAGAATTCGTTTCTGCCTTAGATTCCCGTTTTATTGAGTTTAAAGTCTTACCACGAAAATTCTCATTGAAAGGAAATTTAATTTCACTTAATAATTTGGTTTTGGTATCTCCAAGAAGTGATTTTCTGAATTGACTTTTTTGATACCTAACCCAACTCGCCAAGGTTTTTAATTCACTGTCTTGTTGAGGAATTAGAAAAGTATCATTTTCTATAAAGTATTTTTTTAATTCTTCATACCTGTTAAGCCAATTTTCATCTGGTTCGTTATTAGTTGATACTCTTCTTCTACCTTTTTTGCCACGGTAACTAATGTCAAATGAGTAACCGATTGCCTTTAATTTATCTATTCTATTCTATTCTTTGGTAAAAGACCTTGCTTGTATAGAGATTTTTGGTAACGAAGCCAATTTAATGTCGAACCAAACTCCTCGTCATTTGAAGCAATGTAAAAACTCCCAGTTTCTTCTTTTAATTTCTTAAGGCGGAGTAGGTTTTCATCCCAAGAAACACTTTCTTCATTAGAGAAATATTCCTCTAAGGAGAAGTTAATCTCTTTAAAAAAATCTAATTGCTCGCTAGTAAGTTTGTTTTTTAATTGCTTTGAGCGTTGATGTCTTAACCAATTTACGAGTGTTTTATACTTATTGCTGTCTTTGGGTATATTGTAATTTCCATTTTCTTCAAAAAATTCATTAAGTTGCTCAATCCTTTCAGTCCAAGTAAGCAATATCTTGTCTTCTGCCGCTCTTAGTGTAAAATCAAAGTTTAACGATTTTAATTTGGCTAATCTTTCTTTTGATAGGTTTTTGGGATTCTTTTTAATTCTATAGCACCAATAGTACAGTGACATATCTTCCGCTTGACCTACATTTGAATTTCCATTTAATTGGAAATATGTTTGGAGTTCCTTAAATCTTGTGTTCCAGTCACCTCTACCAACTTTCCAAACAAAGCCAATATCATTTAATCTTTGTAAATGTGCCGAGCGAATTCTGCCTTTTTTAGATGCTACCAAATCACCTTTATTATCTAATTCTCCCGCATTGTAAACAACTCTTAGTTTGTTAACCCACCTTCCTAATGCCTTGTATTTATCGTCTCCTTGTGTTGGGACTCTTAAATGACCATTTTCTTTATTGAAATTTATTAGTTCAGCGAAGTATTCTTCGAATTTGTTTTTTGGGTCCCATTCAAAATTAAGTTTATCCAATAAGTCAATTTGCCAATCAGCAAGTTTGCCATTGTCAAATTTCACTCTTTGCGATACAACCCACGTGCCTAGAGATTTATTTTCCTCATATCTGGCAGGTACATTCGAGTTTCCGTTTTGATTGAAATATTCTTCTAGTTTGACATATCCTTGTTTCCAGATTTCATCTAGGTCTGTTATTTCTCTTCTGTTTTCACCTTTCCAATCAAACCCAATTTCTTCAAGTTTTTTCTTTTTATCAGGTTTTATATTACCATTATGGTATTGTCTTCTTTGCTCTAGAATCCAATTTCCTAATTGTTTAAGACCTTCCTCTCTTCTCGAAACATTAGTGTGTCCATTGGCTTCTTTGTAATCTAAAAGTTGTTTAAACATCACATCCCAAAAAACTTTTGTTTTTTCAATGATTTCATCAAAAAGGACATCCTTTACTTTTTTCTCAAGTCCTTCAAGTTTTACAATCTTTTCAGTTTCGTCATCCGAGAAGTCAATTTGTATTTTGGAATTAGATTTCTTCCCTTTTTTAAAGGCAATATCATTAATCTCTGCCTGTAATCTTTCGTCTTGGTCACAGAGTGAGCGTATTACTTGTATAAGATGGTCAAAAATTGGCTTCTTTTTAATTTCCTTTTCTACATCTTCATCAATGTGGTGAAAGATTGGCACTACAATAAAACCTAGCTCCTTATTTTTGGCTTTATTAGTTCTTAATGCTCTACCCGAAGCTTGAACAATGTCGATTTTTGAAGTTTTTGGGTCGCAGAAATAAATCAAATCAATTGTAGGTACATCAACGCCTTCTGTTAAACAACGAGCATTGGTCACTAGACCAATTTCACTATTTTTAAAATCTCTAAGAACTCTTGCTCGGTAAGTTGTAGTTTGTTTTCCGTTTACACTTTCCGAAAAAATAGTTTCAAAAAATTGCTTGTGTCTTATAGCAAAGTCTTGAGCAAATTTCACTTTGGAATGGAAAGAAATAGCGTGGAACGCTTTGTATTTATTCATTACCAAATCAAGAGCAAAATTGTGAGCTAATTCATCTATTGATATTTCTCCTATGAAGTTCCGCTCCTCAATGAATTTTTTAATTTGCTTATCGGTAACACCGATTCCTATGATTTTATAATCCACTAAAATACCTTCGTCTATTGCTTGACCGAAACTCATCCTGAAAGCCTCCAAACCATAAACATCAGGATTGCTCATATCGCACAAAAGTTCATAATCTTCTCCCAGTCTTGTCTTAAGTTTTGTTGAAACTACTTTGGGAGTAGCGGTCATATAGAGCCTTTTCAGGGCAGGAATATTAGCGTTATCGTGAACTAACGTGAATGTGTTTTTATTTTTACTCCCAGCTGTTCTATGAGCCTCGTCACAAATTACCAAGTCAATTTGAAATTCATCTACAAGCCTGCAAGCATCAGAAATAACGCCAATTGATTGGTAAGTAGAATAAATTACCTTGTTTCCACTTTTCATTAAAAATGCCTTCACATCAAGTGGGTCAGTTGTAACAGGGCCACCAATTTCATAGGTGTGAACATTTACAGCATCTTGTTGGTCTTTATCAATGTCTTTTTCGGAGCAGACACAGAGGTATTTGAAATGGTCATTTTTGTGTCTTGACCAATCATTTTTTATTTGCTTTAATAATGCCAATGAAGGCACTAAAACTAAAGTTGTTTCGGGATTGATTTCTTCCTTAATCCACAATGATGTCAAAGACTTACCTGCTCCACAAGGTAAAATGAGTTGTCCTCTTTCGTTCGTTCTAAAGTGTTCAAGAACCTTTGTAATTGCTATTTCTTGGTGTGGCTGTGGAAAGTACTTCTCTAACTCTTTTGGTTGATTTCCTTTGACTAAAAGAAAAATGTTTTCAAAAATATCTTCTTCAATAGAAATTAACTCATCAAATGCAATCAGTTCAAATTTTTGTTCAAAGCTTTTTGCTACTTGGGTAATGTCAGAAACATTTGTGAAAACTATAACCTTATCGCAGTTTGTGCCTAATGCAAATACATTGGCAATTTTATCTCCTGACCAACTTAGGCTTTTGGTTTCATCATTCTTAAATTTACACTGTACAGCATAAAATCTCTTTTCATAGTCTTGCAGTAGTATGTCAATTCCGTGGTCTACAGATGGTAGTCGTAATTGTTGTTTAATTTCTAAAGGAACATCATCATAAAACCAAACATTTCCATAAAGTTCTGTCTTTTTCGGTTCTGTTTGGAAATAATACTTTGCAAATACCTCAAATACTTTTCCAGCAAGAGTTTTTTTGGTTGTTGTCTCTGTCTGCGAAGTGTTGAACTGTTCTAATTTAGGTTTCAGGTCAGACCAATTGTCAACTCCGTTTAAAAGTTCTAAAAGTATTTGATTCTCTTTCTGCATTTATCTTTTCGCTGCTTGGTCTAAAAACTCATCTATCAAATTCTGGCAATAGTCTTTAAGATTTGGGTAAATAAACCTATTGTCAATGCCTTTTAATTTTATCTTTCTTCTAACATACTCTCCTAAATCCTTTTTTATGTTGTAACAAATAAATGGATTCAATTCAAGATTGTTTCCATTTTGCCAATGGTCTGTATTGAAGCAATCTTCCAGGGGCTTGGTTGGAAAAGGATTAAAAATAAACAGTCCTTCTTGAGGAATAATATTTTGATTATAAAACGTTGTTATCGGTCTTTCATCAATAAAACTTCTCGTTGGAATTCTTTTATCTTCAAAATCTGAAATGTAAAAGATTGAATTGTGGTTATTTTCCCATTCATAAAATGAACTAATTTGAGGAAAACTCCCTTGACTCCAGTCTAATAGATTATTGAATTCATTCTTTCTTTGATTCTTTTTATCAATCTGATAAATCGAAAAATAATGGTCTATGTCATTGTTTGAATAGCTTGGCGTAGCTTTTTCCGTTGCAAAAAACAAAGCCACATCTAAATTGTAAGACCAATCCATAAGGGGCGTGGGAGCACCGTAGTGTTGCAAGATGCTTAATAATGGAAAATCCCTTTGATTAGGTGTTAGCCTATAATATTCAAATACCTTCTTGAATAAAAGTTTTGACCTAGCATTATCGACAAAAACCTTAATAAATTCAAGGTATCTTTTTGGTCTCCACCATTGCTCTAATTCGTTACTAATCCAAAATCTTTGAGAAGATGTTAGAAGTTTATGCTTTGCTTCTCCCATTCCTCTGAACATATTATCCGTATTGACATTGTCAATTTTAGATTTTTCAGTCTTCTGTTTAATTTTCTCTGTTATTGCGTTATACCATTGGTCAAACTGCTCAACTGTGTCTATCCTATAAGCAAGCTGGTCTTTTGAAAACTTTTCGTTCTTCTCGTTAAAGTTGCTATATGAAGGTAGTTGTCCCATAAAATTTTATTCTAACAGTTTGCGTGGTGGTGAAATTCAGGCTCTTTTGCTTGCTAAGCGTTTGCCAGTGTGTAGGGGCAAGCAAATGTGCCTGAATGTACGGTTGGAATTTTATATCTGTCGTTCATTTTGTTCACTGTCGTTGTCTTTTTACACTGAGCGATAACATCCCTGTAAACCCAACTCCAGCATTCTATTACGTTTATTTCGCATATATCTATAGGTGGTAACGGGGTTCATTTTGGATGTTTTATCAACTAAAAGTAACGGGTTAGGTGCAGGAATCAAAATTATTGATTGGCTTTTCCTTAGCGGTTATTTTTGGGCTGTACGGCTAGGAGCTTTTCCTCTCACCTTGTCTTTTTACATACTTAGTTTACCTTTTTTAATCCAGCATTGCCCCTTTTTGCTTCAAACTTTCACCTTCATCCTACCTTTATTAACTTTTACCATAACAGTATTACGTTTTACCCTAACTATCTTACCTTTTACCATATAAGTATTACCTTTTAACCTAACTGTCTTATCTTTTAGCCTAACTGTCTTACCTTTTAGCCTAACTAAATTATCTTTTAACCTAACTTTATTACTTTTTATCATATAATTATTAGTTATTAGCTAATAAAAGTTAAGTTTTAGCCTATCATTATTACGTTTTAGCCTATGCAGTTCGCCTTTGAAGTGGGTAGGGGTACTTCCGAAGTGGGTGGGGGTACTTGTGAAGTGGGTGGGGGTATGACTCGTCCTAAAAAAAGTTTACAGATTCAACTTTTATTTATTGGTAATCCTAGGATGAATTTACATTTAAATTCTAATCCTAAAATAAGTTTACTTTTGCCTACATCAACAGAAGCATAATTCAGCTCTGCTGGAGAGCAACTGACTAGGAATATGTTGATCAGATAAGGTAGGCTCTGGCTTTTTGTCCAGAGCCTTTTTACCTTTTTACCTATTCTGCTTATGCCTAAAAAAACTCATTCTACAGTTTTGCATTCTTCCTTTTTTCGATAGTAGTTTTTCCATAATCGTTTGATTTCTTGATTCAGTTCGCCTTGATGAACTTCCGATGGAGTCAAGTTACTAATGCTTGTGTGCGGTCTGTCTTCATTGTAAAGGCCAACAACTGCTTCTAATATTCTTTTGGCATCAGTAAGATTGTTTACTGGATAATCAATTAGATATTCTCCCTTAATAATTCCGTTTAAACGCTCTGCAATTGCATTTTCTAGTGGATCGCCATTTTCTGTCATGGAGATTTGAATGTTGTTTTTCTTGAGTAGATCGACATACTTGGCACTACAATATTGAGAGCCTCTGTCGGAATGATGTATAAGTCCTGAGACATGCTTGCCAAGCCCTTTTAAAGCGATTTTCAAAGCTGCTACACTTTCAATAGCCTCCATTGTGCTAGCTACGTGACATCCTACTATTTTTCTTGAATATGAATCTGTTATGAAACTGATATAATAATGCCCGCCTTTAGTTTTCCAATACGTTATATCACTTACCCAAACATGGTTAGGCCCTAATGCTTCTATATCTTTTATCAAATTAGGATATTTCTTCATCCAATGATTAGAGTTGGTTGTCACGTGATACCGTTTTCGTTTACGCACCAACAATCCATTGTCCCGTAAAAAATCAAAAAAAGCATCTCTGCCTATTTTAATTCGATGTTCTGACATAAACATTTCAAGCTTAAAAAATAGCTTTCTCCCACCCAAGCGCTTATGACTTTTACGGATTTCGATTACTGCTGACAATAAAATCTCTTGTTCTACCTGATCTTGTAGAATATTGTTTCTACTCTGATAATAAGCCTGTCTGGACACACCAAACCATAAGCATAAGTCGGCTATACTTAAGCTCTTAAAGTTAGACCTCATTACTTCGATGGTTTGGTATTGTACTTTTTTCGAATCGGGATGTTAAACTCTTTCTCAGCAATATCAACCATAGTGGAAAAAGCAATTGCCTTCATTTCTGAAGTTTGCAGCTGCTTTTCTAGTTCTTCAATACGCTTCTTTAGCTTGAGAAGCTCAAACTCCGCGGAACTATCGTCAATATCTTTCTTTGGCTTAGACATTACATCAAGATTAGCAATTTTTACAGACTTACAATCCGTACCTATGCCAAATTTACGCATCCAGGCAGTTAATTTGCCTTTTTCCTCATCATAGCCTGTATATCTTTTATACACTCTTTGCTTAGTTTCACCTCCCGAAAGATAATCCTCAATGATTAGCATCTTCTCTTGATCCGAAAAATACAGCCTTCCTCCAACCCAATGTCCTAAACTGGGTTTACTTTCTTCTCTCATTTTACACGTTTTTGTGTAAACCTATTCTAGGACGAGACAGTACTTGTGAAGTGGGTATTTGCACCATTATCAGCATATATGGTGCAGTGTAGCCCGATTGTCGATCGATGCTGGATGAAGAGTCTCCAAATTGTAGTGTGCGCTGTAGTAGTTGCCGTAGTAGCTCCCCTGATACACCCAACCAAGTACATGACTGATTGGGTGTGGGGAAGCTCGTCTAAAAATTGACCAAATACGACAATACGGGTAGCGTCGGCATCTGATTGTAATACACTATACTACCCTTGTCTCTATCAAAGTAATTGCCAACTCGGGCGGCATTGCCAGTGATATTCTGAACATCTAGCTTTATTTCTTGGGTAGTTTTTGCCTTATTGATGCGATAGGTAACCCCAAGGTTAAATGTCAATACTACATCCAATTGCTCTGTATATGCTTTTTCCTCTATGTATTTACCATATCCACGTTCAAGAGAAGCAGCAAGATCTATAGGCGTACTTCGGTTAGGGCCAAATACGCTAGATCTGGTATTCAAACTGATCACTTTATTTTTACCAGTGCTACTTTTCAGCGTAAATTCCTTTCCAAATAAGAAATTGGCGAGGTA
>JBGSQM010000078.1:0-15549 GCA_041738035.1 Cellulophaga sp. | reverse complement strand
ATGAAAACATTCAAAAAAATTATAGCTGCCTTTTTAATGATTTCTTTTTTCATTTCGTGCGAAGATAACAATAAAAGTGAATCTCTAGACGGTGTAGATTTATCCACTAAACTAACGGCTCAAGAACTACAATTTCTTGATGGTACAAGTTGGATATTTCAAAATTACACCATCAGTAAAATTGACGCAAGGTTTGAAAATAAAATAACCTTAGAATTCGACACAACAACAGCGGACTCCATGTCGTTTTTTGGCAGAAGTTTAATCAACTCTTATTTTGGGCTTTTCAAAGTTAAATTGGGTACTGGATTAATTACCGAAAACAGCCAAATGGGCACTACTTTAATAGGATCCGACGACGACGAGGCAATGACCGCAGAAGAAGTCTATTATGGCAATATTACCAAAGCTACCTATTTTACTATAAAAGATAATCTATTGTATCTTTATTTGGGCGACACAACAGAGACAAAAACTGAAATTATGATTTTCAGCAAGAAATAAGAAATAAAATTGACAAAAGTTCTGATTTGAATTGTACATTTCTGGCAGCGATTAAAAAGAAATTTGCTAAATGAACTACCTCGATTTAAGCATTTCAGGTATCAAATTCTGAAAGAAAATTCCAAATAACAAAAAATAAGGGAAAAACGATACAGTTATCAGGAAATTAAACCCTAAGAGATTAAAGAGAATTTTCTGTTAAGATTAAAACATTGTTTTATGTGAAAAGATTTACCCAAGAATCCACCTATGACCTCAAAGTTTCTTCTTAGGTTAAGCACAAATAAATCTTAAAGTTTTTCATTATCCTTTTGTATTTTCTATTTTTACGCAAAATGGATAAAAACAAAAAGATAGCATCCCATAAACAAGTGCTGCGTAAAGTCGCATCACTTTTGTTATTTTCCATACTGATGTTTCCAAATGCGGTACAGTTTTCACACGCTTTTGAAGCTCACGAACATACTCCTTGTACAGAAAAAAGCACCCACATACATCAAACAATTCCGAATTGTGATATTTGTGATTTTCATTTCGTGCCTTTTACTTATGCAATTCAGGTAGATCCTGAGTTTTTTACCCCAAATGTACCTGAAAAAGTTGAAAAGCATTTTTCACCTGTACGTTATAATCCCTTAAAAAAAACCAATACCCGGTTAAGAGCACCCCCGTATTTTCTTGTTTAGTTTAATTTTTTTTAATCTCAATCAAGACTATTTATATGCGGATTTATGTGCTGCTTTTGTTGCTATTAAGCAATTTTTCGGCTATTTCACAAAATTGTAATAACACCCTTTCGGGAAAAGTCATAGACCTTCACGATGGATCAGTGCTTGTTGGTGCTACACTTATTGTTGCTGGTACAGAACAAATGGTGGTAAGTGATCTTAAAGGTAATTACACCATTAATAATTTATGTGATCTTAGTTATAACATTCAAGTTTCACACCCATTTTGTTTAACCAAAGGTATTCTGGTTAAAGTAATCGGCAATACGACTAGAAACCTGTATTTGGAACATCATTTACAAGAACTCAATGAAATTATTGTAAAAGGCTTATCGTATAACCAGAAATCTAATTCAATTATTGAGAAGAAAATCGGTGCTGATGATTTAGAGCGTTATAGCAGCGGTTCTTTAGGTGATGCTTTAAACAGTTTATCTGGCGTTTCTTCCTTAAATACTGGCAATACAGTGGTAAAACCCATGATCAACGGACTTCATAGTAGTCGTGTTGTAATGATAAACAATGGCGTTAGGATGGAAGACCAAGAATGGGGTGCAGAGCACGCTCCTAATGTTGATATTAATTCTATTAATAATATCACTGTAATTAAAGGAGCTGGTGCATTACAATATAGTGGAGATGCCATTGGAGGTATTATTATCGCAGAATCATCAAAAGTGGCTGTAAAGGATAGCCTCTTTGGTAAAACTATGACCACCTTAGCTTCTAACGGTCGCGGAAGTACTGTAAGCTCTCAAATCACCAAAAGTTACAAGAGTGGTTGGTTTGGTAGCGCGCAAGGCACTGTAAAGCGCTTCGGAGATTTTGAAGCCCCTGACTATGTATTAAGTAATACAGGAATTTTTGAGCGGAATGCCTCTTTAAGGTTAGGTTTAAATAGATTTAAATATGGTTTTGATGCCTATTATTCTTTATTTAAAAATGATATAGGCATCCTAAGAGCCTCACATTTGGGCGGTGCACAAGATCAGGTGCGTGCTATAAGTAGTAGTCGGCCTTTAATCATTAATGACTTTACTTATGACATAAATTCTCCTAAACAGGAAGTTACACATCATTTGGCACGATTTAAAGCCTTTAAAAGATTTGATGGATTAGGAAAACTTAGTCTTCAGTATGATTATCAGCAGAATAACAGGCTCGAATTTGATATACGCCGTGGAGATGACAGAGATAAAGCCTCGTTAGACTTAAAATTGACTACCCATACGGTGATGTTAGATTTAGAAAGTAAACTTTCAGAGACTTTAAACCTTAAATCAGGTATGGTAACAAGGTATCAGAATAATGTGGCAAACCCTGACACTGGAGTCCGTAGGCTAATTCCGGATTATGATAAGTACGATTTAGGCATTTACGGCATTGTAGATTACCGCCTTAATGACCAATGGCTTTTAGAAGCAGGAGGTAGATTTGATTATACTTTTATGGATGTTTTTAAATTCTACCGAACTTCATTTTGGGAGTCGCGTAATTATGATCAACTGTTTCCAGAAATTGTGATTGAAGAATCTAATAATCAAGTATTAACAAATCCACAATTAAACTTTTACAATACCTCTGCGACTTTAGGCGCTAATTATGCCTTTGAAAAAGAATATAAAATCTCTTTTAATTATTCATTAGCATCGCGTGCCCCTAACCCTTCTGAGCTTTTTAGCGAAGGATTGCATCATTCTGCATCTCGGATCGAGTTGGGTGATTTGCGTTTTAAATCGGAAATAGCGCATAAATTCACCGTGAATTTTCAACGTGAACACGATGTTTTTAGCTTTTCAGTAAATCCCTATATCAATACTATAAACGACTTTATGGTGATTGAGCCCACAGGAATTCAACAAACAGTACGCGGTAATTTTCAAGTTTGGGAATACCGCCAAACCAACGCACAATTATTAGGTGTTGATGTTGATGCTGTTTACGAATTTGCTAGAAACCTGCGATACATCCATCAATTTTCGTTGGTAAAAGGCTATGACAGAACCAGAGATAACGCATTGATAAATATGCCTTCCGCAAATACTAAAAACGAAGTTATTTATAGAAATCCTGAATTTCATAACCTAAGATTAGCGTTACAGAGCGATTTTGTTTTTAGACAAAATGAATTTCCAGATAACAATTTTGAAGTTTTTATTCCAGAAACACAAACAACAGAAATTGTAGATGTGAGTACGCCACCAGATGCCTACCATCTTCTTAATTTCAGTTCGAGCATGGACTTTAACATGAACGAAAAATCTATCCTTACTTTGGGATTTAATGTTACAAATATTGCAAATACAACCTATAGGAATTATCTAAACCGTTTGCGTTTTTATGCAGATGATTTGGGTATAAATTTTTTAGTAAACATAAAAATCAATTATTAATTATTTAAAATCAAAAACAATGAAAAAAATACAATTTTTAGCCACTTTATTATTTACAGGAGTCATATTAACAGGATGTTCAGATGATAACGATCCTCCCCTATTAATTAATGAAGAAGAGGTAATTACCACCTTAACCGTTACCCTTACCCCTAATGCTACTGGAACTGCTGTAACCTTACAAACACGAGATTTAGATGGCGATGGACCGAATGCACCCGTGGTTACTGTTTCAGGAAATTTAACGGCAGGAGCAAGTTATACAGGTCGTATTGTCTTATTAAATGAAACCGAGAGTCCAGCGGAAGACAAGACTTTGGAGGTAGAAGAAGAAGCAGGCGAGCACCAATTTTTTTACACTTTTGCTGGGCTTGATGCTACTGCTGTAGCTACGAATAATGATGCTAATGGCAATCCACTAGGTACACAGTTTACCCTTACGGCAGGAGCTGTTAGTAGCGGTACCTTAACGTTCACTTTACGTCATGAACCCAAAAAACCTAATACAGGCTTAGCCGATGCCGGTGGGGAAACGGATATTAGTGCAGCGTTTAACATCAATATTCAGTAGTTTTTTTTGGAATAAGAACTTCAACTTTTAAAACACCCTTTATTGCTATTGCATTAAAGGGTGTTTTTTGTTTAAATTAGCCCTTTAAAATTTCTCTAAAACCATGTATATTCCACAACATTACAAACAAACCAATATCGCTGAAATAAAAGATTTTTTAATGCAGAATAGTTTTGGAATTCTAATTAATCAAGTGAATGGTAAACCTTGGGCAACACATATTCCCTTGGAATTAGAGACCGATGAAAACGGAATTGACAATTTAGTCGGACATGTATCAAAAGCCAATCCACAGGCTGAGTATTTCAATAAATCTAGTGATGTGCTTTGTATTTTTAATGGCCCGCATGCCTATATTTCTTCTTCTTGGTATAAAGAAGAAGAAGTGCCCACATGGAACTATGTTGCGGTGCATATTTATGGTAAATTGACGATTTCCAGTGAAGAAGATGTAATGGAATCGCTACATAGATTGGTGGATAAATACGAGAAAAACTCCAAAAACCCCATCTCACTAAGCAATATGTCTAGTGAAACTTTAAGACAAGTAAAAGGCGTTATTGGTTTTAAAATTTCGATTGATGACATTCAAGCCACTTATAAATTATCACAAACCAGAACCGATGATCATACGGAAATTATTAGTGAATTGGAAGAAACCAAATCCGCAAGCGCATGTGCTATAGCGCAGGCAATGAAAAATCAAAAAATTAAGGGGAAATGAAATAGAAAAAAGTGAAAAGTGGAAAATTGAAAAGTTCAAAGGGAAATAAAAAATTGAGAATTGAATATGAAAAACTAGGGGGTAACGCTATGCGGTTAGAAGATGGCTTAAGCGCTAAAACTTAAATAAAGTAATATGAAATGGATTATTTCTTTTTTATTTCTTTTGAATACTTCGATTAGTTTTTCACAAGATGATACCATTGTAAAAGACACTGTCTCTGGTTTTTACCTTACCAAAAGTTTTGAAGGATTTACGGGTGAAAATTTTGAAACATTAGTTTTGGAAGATAAACCATATATTTATATCACTGAACTTAAATACGTTAGTCAAGAGTTTAATTTTAGAAATCAGCCTGTAGTAAATATGGTCTTCGATGAACAAGGAAAAGGAAAACTTAAAAATATAGCCGTAAAATTCAAAGGACAGCCATTGGTAATCGTTTTAGAAAAAAAAATAATTATGGCGCCAACCTTGATGGGCCTATAGAAAATGGACAATTACAATTGAGTAGAAACTTTACACTTGAAGAAACCATGAGTATGGTCAACTGGATAAAAAAACGAATTGAAAACTAATTTTCGAATTATGAAAAAATATAAATTCTACAAAACACCATTTATCATTTTCAGCGTTTGCTTACTTTTTACAGCCTGTTCTAGTTCAGAAAACAATCCTAAGAAAGCCGAAATAGAGACCATTAATCCCGTAACCTTTACGGCTATTGGCGATGTACCTTATAGCGATATATTAAGAGAAGGACTCATTGCCATGATTAGCAAACACAATACCATTGCCAGTTCTGAATTTGTTGTGCATGTAGGTGATATTAAACGAGGCGCAGACCCTTGCGATGAGGCAGTTTATGACGATATAAGTGGTATTTTGAAAAATTTTAAAGTACCAACATTTATGCTTTTAGGAGATAATGAATTTAATGATTGTGCCAATCCAAACCAAGCATTTGATTATTGGAAACAGTATTTTTTAAAATTTAATGAAAATTGGACATTCGATCAAAAAATAACTTACCAAAGAGAACGTACAGAAAATTTTAGTTGGGTAAAAGAAAAAGTACTTTTTATAGGACTGAATATTGTAGGCAGTAGGGTTCACGACCAAGCCGAATGGACAAAAAGGTTAACCGACAACGCCAATTTTTTAACTTCGCAAATAGAAACGAATAAAAATGATATTGAAGCAGTTGTGGTTATGGCACATGCCAATATGGTGGAAGCTGGTGCTGAAAAATTTAAGCCTTTTACAGAACCTTTTCTAGCGGCGGCAGCGAACTTTAAAAAACCGGTTTTATATGTGCAAGGTGATGGCCATATTTGGTTTACAAACAAACCTTGGGTAGAAAAAAACATTACTAGAGTACAAATTGATGGTGGTCTGAAAGCAGTTCAAATTACTATTGACGCCAATAAAGCAGCCCCTTTTTCATTTAATCGAACTTTTTTGGATTAAAAGTTTCAATCGAAAAAAGTTAGACTCCATCAGAGAAGCGAAAACTTGATAATATTTTCAATTTAAAAAAGAACAACCAGTAAAAATCAGCAAAAATCAACTTACTTCTTAAACACTTTTTTAAATCCCATTACCACAGCGACAGCAATAGCACCTAGGATAAAACCTACCAATAAATCTTTTAAAAGAGAAGGTATCATGTTAAAATGGTCATGAATCCAATGAATATTATGAGTAAAAATACCACCTGCCACTAAAAAACGGAATAGAAGTAAGCAGAAATGCTCCCCAGAAATTGTCGAATAGCGATTTGAATCCGATTATCATTCACTTTGAAAGTTTCTACCCTTTTAAAGTGTTGTTAAGTATTATTGCAGGATTACCTGTATAACTCCAAAACGCGATATTGAGTATAACACAATAGCCATCAAAGGCGAGAAACGGCAGTTTAATTATACCGTTCGGCCTGTTAACTGAAGCGAATACGTGTTTGGAAATATGAATGTTTTTGTTTGTACCACTTTGCGCATCATAAAGCGCGGGTATGTTTTTCAAAAAAACCAGAAGGTACCCGTCCGAGCATTATTCAAATGCAGCAGTACTATTTTTTAGCCATGAGTAACAACCTCACTGAATTCAGTTATTAAAAAAATACGCAGAATAGGCCACACCCAAGAATTTGAACAGATCAAAGAATATATACCTGTCGGTGATTTGCGAACGATTAAATGGAAGGCTACTACGGTAAAAAAAAGTCAATTAATAGTGAACCAATACCAAGACGAAAAATCGCAAGCTATCTACTCTACTATTGACAAAGGGTGGGTGATGAAAATCGCCTTTAAAGGAATAAAACTAATCGATTATGCCATCAATTCTACCTTAGTGTTCTCTAATGTAGCTTTAAAACGCAACGATAAAACAGACCTAGTTTCGTTCTCTAAAAACATAGAAACCTTTTTACGTGCAAGACAAAAATAACCTATTTGAATACCATACTTGAAAAACTGTACAATATTACTACCAGCTTATACCGAGTCTGATTTTTGATTGCTCTACGCCTATTAACCGCAAAATAAATCATATAAGCCTCCTATTTATTTACAGTAATTTTGAGCATATTTCTACTTTGCGCAGACAATTACCTTTTTTAATAGCGATTGCGAAAAAACATGTATGGGTCGTTATCTTTTTTGAAAATACCGAGTTAGAACATCTTATTGCCAGTGATACTAAAGATTTAAAATCTATTTACCATAAAATAATAACCAAAAAAATTTCTTTGAAAAAACGCTTAATGCAAAAAGAATTGCAAAAATACGGCATACAAACCATCGTCACTAAACAAGAGCATTTAACGGTACATACCATTAATAAATATCGAGAGATTAAAATGAGAGGTATTCTATAAATATTTAAAATATAGTTTTATTTGTAGCTATTAAATAAAATAAATTTTATATTGTTATCACCAATCAATTCATATGCGAAAATCACTTCAAGGTAAAAATCAAAAATCGGAATTCGGTTTTCGTTATCGCGGCCTAAGTCCTACGCGTCTTGAAAATTTAACAGATACCATTTTTGGGTTTATTATTACACTACTTGTGATTTCGTCTGAGGTCCCTAAAAACTATTTAGAATTACAAAGTTCTATGTATGGTTTTATAGGTTTCGTTTTCTGTATTTTATTACTTTTAGGTATTTGGAATAATCACCGTGTTTTCTTTTTACATTATGGTTTACAAGATGGTAAAATTAGAATTTTAAATATTCTATTTTTATTTATTTTACTTTTTTATGTATATCCTTTAAAATACTTATTTTCATATCTAGGCACCTCATTGTATGTTCAAATTAAATTATCTTTAGGTGATCGCTCAGAAAGTTTACTACATGTTATCGATAATTTAAAACAATCACATTTACAAATAGCGCAATGGGAAGATATAATGATAAGGTTTGGTCTAGGCTTATTCTGTATTTACCTTATTCTACTTTTGATGCACTTACGAGCCCTCAACAAAAGAAAACTTTTAAAATTAAATAAGAAAGAAATATACCTAACCAAAACGACTATAGGATCGTATATTATTTTAGTTTTAATTACGATTATTTCGATGTCTATTGTTTTAATCTTTGGAGGCAAATACTCATCAACATCTGGATTTGTTTACGTGATGATACCTTTTCTACTTCTATTAAATAAAAAAGTGCGTGAAAAGCGATATAAAAAAAATCAAAAAATCAAAAAAAATCTTGGAAAAACTACTATTGAAAGTAGCCCACTGCCTACAGAAGTCAAAGTTAAAAGTGATTCAAATGAAACAGAATAAAGTATCTATTTTTTAAATATCCTCTTAACACCTATTACAAAAACAACCGCAACACCCCCTACAATTAATCCCACCAAAAACTCTTTTAAAAAAGAAGGCATAAAATTAAAATGTTCGTGAATCCAGTGAATGTTGTGTACAAAAATACCACCTGCCACTAAAATTAACGCGATGGTACCAACGATAGATAAACCTTTTATTACCAACGGCAAGGCACTTACTAAGCCTCTACCAAGAATATCAGAAAAACTATTATTGCGTTCATTAAGGTTGATTAATTTTAATCCAAATTCATCCATACGTACAATTAAAGCTACAATGCCGTAAACCCCAATGGTGGCCAAAATAGCAATAAAGGTAACGACCATAATTTGTACTGAAATTTCTTTTTCTGTAACCGTCCCTAAGGCAATGATTACGATTTCGACGGACAAAATAAAATCGGTTAAGATGGCCGATTTTACACGTTCGTTTTCTAAGCTTAAAATTTCTTCCTCGCTCATATCAGCCCTAACAATTTCCTTAGCACCGTGTTTATTTCCGCTAATAAATTCGTATATTTTTTCTGCGCCTTCGTAGGCCAGGTAAATTCCTCCAAGAATTAATATAATGGTTACGGCAATAGGTAAAAAAGCACTAAGTAGAAAAGCAATGGGTAGAATGATTAGTTTATTTAAAAAAGAACCTTTGGTAATGGCCCAAAGTACTGGCAATTCGCGGTTCGACATAAATCCGGAAGCTTTCTCGGCATTTACCGCTAGGTCGTCCCCTAAAATTCCTGCTGTTTTTTTTGTAGCAATTTTACTCATCATCGCTACATCATCCATAAGTGCAGCTATATCATCTAATAATGCAAAAAAACCTGATGCCATAATTAATTTTTAATTGATTAGCGGCTGCAAAGTACTATTTTTCTTTTAGACCTTTAAACCAATTATAAAGAAATAAAACAAGGGCTAAAAACAATAAAATATGTATGAGTCCGCTGACCACTTTAAAGACAAAAAAGCCAATAACCCAAGCCATTATTAACAGACCGGCAAAGGTCCAAAGTATATAATTCGCCATAATTTTTATTTATTTCAGGATTGAAAAAGATAATGTTTTGATTTTATCTTCTATTTTATTCCTTTTGATATGTTCTAAACAGTTATACAGAATGGTTTTTAACTGATTAAAAGAGCTCGGTTTCTGCAAATAACTGTTGGCTCCCATCTTTTCTAATTTTTCAACTTCCCAATCGTTCATTAGGCTAGAATAAATAATAACGTCAATTCCCGTAAATTTTGACTCAGATTTTATATCGGACAAACATTCAAAGCCATCCATCATGGGCATTTTAAGATCTAAAAATATGGCTTCTGGCAAAGTTTCATCTGAAAACAAATCTGCCATTAGTTCTACCCCATTTTGAAAGGTTTTTAAAGTAATCATCAAAGGAAGCTCTGTTAAAGCATCAGAAAAAAGTTCACGGTCTTCAAAATCATCATCGGCTAGATAAATTTTCATAATTAAGGCTGGTTTATTTCTTTTAACCATAAAAGTATAAGAGACTTTTTAAGTTTATTGCTCTTAAAAAACTATTGATTAACCCAAATGAAAATTAACATCAAAAAAATGATAAAAAAAACAGCAAATAAATTAAAAATATTTGCTGTTTTTTTTAAATAAATAATATGAAACTTAACTAAATGCTAGACCACCATTTATATCTAAATTATTACCCGTTATAAATGATGCTTGGTCAGAAGCTAAATACACCACTAAATCTGCTACTTCTTCGGCAGCACCTTCTCTACGTAAAGGGGTACTATCCGCAACTTTAATACGAATTTCATTGGTAGTAAAATCATCATGAAATTTAGTTCCAATTAATCCAGGACAAACAGCATTTACGCGAATACCCTTAGGGCCAAGTTCTTTTGCCATAGCTCTAGTAAAAGTGGTCACTGCTCCTTTTGACGCAGCATATAATGAGGATCCGCCACCACCACCATCTCTTGCAGCTTGAGAAGATAAATTTACGATTGAAGCTCCCTTGCCCATTAAAGGTTCAAAGGCCTGCATTACAAAAACTGTTGATTTAAAGTTCACATCCATCACTAGGTTGTAAAATGACTCATCAAACTCTCGTAAGGTTTTGCGAGCAAAAAGCCCACCTGCATTATTGACTAAAATATCAACTTTATCACCAAAAGTTTCGATAGTTTTTGTTTTTAAAGTATTGATATCTTCCAATTTTGATACGTCAGCTTTAATAGCTACTGCTTGACCTCCAAAGGATTTTATATTTTTTACCGTCTCTAAGGCTCCTGATTCAGAACTATTATAATTTACCACTACTTTAGCCCCTTCTTTTGCTAGCTTAATGGCAATTGCTCTACCAATATCTCTAGAACCTCCTGTAACTACTGCTATTTTATCCTTAAGTTTACTCATCAATATTTTTATAAATAATTTTTAATATTTAAATTCCTAATGCCTGACCGCCACCAATTTGTATGGTTTCTGCGGTAATGAAAGAAGCATCTTTACTTGCTAAGAAAGAAACAACTCCAGCAACATCTTCTGGCTGACCTAATCTACCCAACATAATATTATCTGCCCAAGAAGCAAAAACTTCGGGTTTGGTTGCTTTTATCTGTGCATGAAAAGGGGTATCAATAGTACCCGGCGATACTGCATTTACCCTAATGCCGTATTCTGCTAAATCTTTTGCTAAGGCCCTAGTTATGGCATGAACACCTGCTTTTGAAGTACCATAAATTCCTGCTCCTGGTCCTCCAGCAGTCCATCCTGCATTTGAGGTGTAATTAATGATCGAAGGGTGTTCTCCTTTTTTAAGAAAAGGGATGGCTGCTCTTGAGGCAAAAAATACCGAATCAAGGTTAAGTGCCATTACAAATCGGTAAAACTCTGTAGTCATTTCTTCAAATCTCGATCTGCCACCCAAACCACCAGCGTTATTTACTAATACATCAATCCTACCATACTTATTTCCTATTGCCTTGATATTTGAAGTTACTTCCTCTTCTTTCGTTACATCAAACCCATAATATTCCGCAGTAATACCTTCTGCAGTAAGTTCTTTAACTCGTTGTGCACCTGCTTCATTTTCAATACCATTTAAAACAACCGTATATCCATCTTTACCTAATCTTTTTGCTACTTCAAAACCAATACCACCCGTTGCGCCTGTAATTACTGCTACTTTTTCTTTATTTGTACTCATGTTTACTATTTTAGTATATCTAATTTATATTATATTCTTTCTTTTATTGGTTTTACTACAGGTATAAACAACCACAAGCTAAGCAAAGCCATTAGCGCCAATGCTGCTCCGATTATAAATGCTGGTGTATAGTTTCCACCACTCGTTAACCATGGCACTAAATAGGTTAAACCTGCTGCCGTTAGTTTAGCTGCCATACCTGAAAACCCAGCTAATGTTCCTACGGTTTTACCGCTAAAAAGATCGCTAGGTAAGGTTTGAACATTGCCAATTGCAGTTTGAAATCCGAATAATATTATCGCCATAATAATAACTGCTGTAGTAGGTCCTCCTGGATTAGCCATGGCTAATAATGCTGGCAACATGATTAAACACCCTAAAGTGATTACCATTTTACGCGTTTTGTTGACATTCCACCCTACTTTAAGTCTATTTTGTGCTAATAATCCTCCAAACCAAGCTCCTAACATAGCGCCAACATAAGGCACCCAGCCATAAAGACCAATTGACTGCACATCCATACCATATACTTCATTTAAATAAATTGGAATCCAAAAAATGAACAACCACCATATAGGATCAATAAATGCTGAAGAAAGTATTACACCCCAACTTTGCTTATGACCAAGCAGTTGTTTAGTATTTGGATTATATTCTTGATCTTCGACTCCGTCTCCATCAAAATCTTCATTTTTTTGTCCAGTTAAAATATAATTACGTTCCTTTTCTGTAATCCAAGGATGATTTTTAGGGGGTGATTTCACCAAAATCCACCAAGGAACCAACCAAAGTAAACCTACTAAACCAATTAAAATAAATATGGCTTGCCAGCTAAAATAAATAGTTAAAGTAGCAATCAAAGGAATGGAAACAATGGCACCAATGGCGGCTCCAGAATTAAAAATCCCTTGTGCAAGTGCACGCTCTTTGGTAGGGAACCACTCGGCATTACCTTTGGTTGCTCCCGGCCAGTTCCCTGCCTCTGCTACACCTAAAATGGCGCGAAATACACCAAAACTAAGTACCCCTTGAGCTAATGCATGTAATGCCGTAGCAAAAGACCATACCCCTATAGAGAGTACAAACCCTAATCTGGTACCCAACCAATCGAATATTTTTCCAAATATCGCTTGTCCAAAGGCATAAGAAAATACAAAAATAACTGAAATAATAGAGTATATGGATTTTGTCTCATCGGCAGTGTGTCCTGGGTATAATTCTTTGGCAATTTCTGGCCAAAGTACGCTTAATGAGGTACGGTCGATGTAATTAATAATAGTAGCGATAGCAATCAAAGCAACTACCCACCATCTTAAGCCTTTAAATTTCATTTTGTTATTTTTAAATTATTTATAAAATTGAATATCAAGCTCTTAAAACTATTTTTTAATTTTAAAAGAAAACAATAATCCCTATCCAATAAAAAACGTATTTTTTATTAGTAGTTTAAATTTTCATAAAATAGTATGGCTATTTTCTTCTCAGCTGATTTTTAAGGACTAAAAACCAAAAGGAAATTTTATCATTTTTTACTTTAGTTTTTAGCTTCTTTTGTATGATAACAATATTGATATAAAATTCTAAAATGTACTTTCATTTTTTCTTTAGCTAGTTGCGGATTTTGATCTACAATAGCTTGATAAATTTCTGTGTGTTCCTGAATTCCTATAAAAGATTGATTAGTGTCGCAGACATGATATTTTTCAAAATTTGTAATAATTTCTGGTGTTATAATTAACATAAACCTATTCATGGTACTATTACCACTAGCTCTTGCAATAGCCAAATGAAATAGCAGATCTTCTTGAACAGCATCTTGTCCGTTTTTAACTTTTTCTGAATAAGCATCTAACGCACTTTTCATTTGCTTTAAATCACCCTCCGTTCTTCGTAAAGCTGCTAACCTAACTGTTTTTAATTCCAATAAAATTCTTGTTTCTACTAACGCCTTAAAATCTGGATCTTCTAAAGTTAAAATATCTTCTAACATTCCCTCCATAGCTACAGCTCCAATATCTGCAATAAAAGTACCACTCTGTGGTTTAGAAATTAAGATACCATAAAATTCTAGTTTATCAATAGCTTCTCTAATATTACTTCTACTTACTCCAAATTTTTCAGATAGCTTTCTTTCCGAAGGTAATTTATCACCAGGTTCTAAATTTTTATAACTAATCAATTCTTTTAAATTTGAAATGATTTCTTTTTGAATAGCTATATTTTCTTTTTTATTAGGAGTTTGTAACTTCATCTTATTTAAATAATTATTTTATAAATTGGTTAACCAGATTGGTTTGTTAAATTTATAAATAAAAATTGAGTAAAAAAACAATAATCTATTTTAAATATAAAACCATTACCCCTGTCGATACATTTTTTCTTTGTAATTGGTAATGGTTTTATCATTATTTATTAATAGCCTGGGTTTTGCCCAATTACACCATTGCTTGCAAGAATCTCTGAATTTGGAATTGGAAATATATAATAATTGCTATTAACCGCTATCCCCATTTCAGCATCAACAGTTCCGGTTCTTACCAAATCAAACCATCTGTGGCCTTCAAGAGCCAGCTCCAAACGTCTTTCATTTGCAATTGCTTGTCTAACCTCCGCTTGTGTAGTTGCTGTTCCCACCAAACTATTTAAGCCCGCTCTTGTGCGTATTGGGTTTAAAAGTGCTAAGGTAGTTGCTGCTGGAGAACTAGTTTCGTTTAAAGCTTCCGCGTACATTAAAATTACATCGGACAATCTAATCTCAATCCAATCCTGTTCCAAAGCTCCTTTGTATTTAGAACCACCTGTTCTGTTAACTAAACTAATAGTTCCTGCTTTTCTAATATCAGTACCTGTACCACCACCTGCAAGGAACGCAGCATCAAAAGCAGCGGATAATCTAGGGTTAAGTGGTGTTGGCGACTTGGTATCTGCTCCTGCAAACCATTCAGGGAATTCCGTAAAACCATATTCATCTGGCACTGAGGTAGAGCGTATGGTACCAAAAATAATTTCGGTATTACCATCCCTTACCACATTTGCAAAGACGGTCTCCAGCCTTATTCTTGCCGCTGAGGCACCATTTACCACTAGGGCAAATTCTGTAGCTGCCAGAGAATAATTACCCAAGTGCATGTAAACCTTTCCAAGAAATGCACGTGCTGCGATTTGAGTGGCATGGCTCGTTGCCAAGCCCGAATTATCTAAGGACGCAATTGCTGCGCGGAAATCTGGAATAATGATATTGTTATAAATATCAGCAACGGGCTGTCTTATTAAAATAGAAGTATCAGAAATATTAGGTTCCGCTACTAAATTAACTGGAACGTCACCAAAAACCATCACCAACTTAAAGTAAGACAAGGCTCTTAAAAATTGAGCTTCAGCTATTTGGTCTTGGTCAGATGATTTTTCTATAACTGTATTAGCACTTAATATAGCCTTATATAAATTGCTGTAAAATGGTCTAAAAAACTGCTCTACCAAATCTAAACCTGCTAAATCTGGATTGTACCTGTTAAATGCAGGAAATGGTTCTTCTTCCATTAACATGTTATCTGCTCTAAAATCGCCCATTATTGCCAAAGGCGTTACAGA
>JBGSQM010000073.1:0-47115 GCA_041738035.1 Cellulophaga sp. | reverse complement strand
GTTATTGGTGATTTTTAAAATAGTTTTACTTGTCAGAAGTGATGATCCAGTAACCAGTAGCGTTAGGGTGTCGTGGGCTGTTTTACTTGAAAAAGGTTTGGTTATGCTATTTGAAAGTAATATATCTGATTTTATTTTGCCTACTTGTTTGCTTACTTCGGTTGTTTTTTTGTCGTTGCTGCAAGAGATAAAAAAGGCGCTAACAGCTATTAAAATTAATTTGTAGTTCATCATTGTATAGTTTTGTGGTTTGTACAATACCAAGATGACATAATGATAGCCTTAGAAAATCACGCAAAAAAGTGAAAATTTAAACCCTGTTTTCAGGGGTATTAAAAATTGCATTGGAAATAATGTCGATTATAAATCCAAATAAGCCCAATAATTTATTTCTGTTGCGCTTATATTTCAATAAAAAATTAAACCGTAGCTAAGCTATGCTTTGAGTTTCTATTTCATCTAAACACCATATAACCCCAATTTTTTAGACCTATTTTAATTCATAATTGGTATAAATATTAACCAAGCAAGACCACTAAGCTTAAAATTCAAAGGAGTAATGATATCATTTATAGGGTAGAATAGAATATAAATACTTCGTTTTTTTTAACGACAGTTCTTAAATGTAGGTACTGTTATTTAATTTCAGCTTATTCCCTTTTTTAGCTTATATTTTCAATTACTAACCTATCTAAATTTTCAATAAGCCTATTTTCAGCGCATGTTTTGTTAATCCTGCTAAATTTTTTACGTTGAGTTTAGAGATTAAGTTCTTGCGGTAACTTTCTATGGTATGTTTGCTTAAAAATAATTTATCAGCAATTTCTTGTGTGGTATTTTCTTCGGCGATTAATTTTAAGACTTCTTTTTCTCTGTCGGTAAGGTTTATTTCTTCCGCTTTTTTATTTTCGAACATGGCATCGGTATATGCCTTTTTAATTTCTGATGAAAAATATTTTTCTCCTTTGATAATGGTTCTAATAGCCGTTAAAAGCTCATCTTTTTCTGCGTTCTTAGGCACATAGCCATCTACATTATTTCTGATTAATTGATCAATCATGGCACCATCAATATGCATGCTCACTACCAATGTTTTTAAAGTAGGATATTTTTCTTTAACTATTTTATTCAGCTCAAAGCCATCCATTTCTGGCATGGTTAAATCTGTAATTAATAAATGGATATCTTTTGCACCGTTAATACTCAAATATTTTTCTACTTGTGCTCCGTTTTTAGCAGTCAGGGTTACTGAGAATTCAGCAGCATCACTAAGAATACTAATTAAACCATCAACAAACATTTTATGATCGTCGGCAATGATTAAGTTGTACTTCATAATTAATTTTTTTAACTAATTGGCATTTCAATAGACATTATTGTGCCACGGTTTTCGGTCGAGTCCATATAGATATTTCCGTTTAAGCTAGTAATTCTACTTTTTAGATTTTGTAAACCTATGCCATCTACATTTTTAGAAGTGTCAAACCCCATTCCATTGTCTTCAAAAAGCAGTGAAAGCTCCTTGTCTATCAAATTTAAATGAACATCGACTACCGTTGCATTTGCATGCTTTAAAGTATTGGTCATTAATTCCTAGAGAATTTTAAAAAGCTCCATTTTTATTTTTTCATTTAAGTTATTTATTTCTTCCTTAGGATGCGGGTAGAAATTTACGGCAATTGAACTAGTTTTTGAAATAGATTGGGCATATTCTTTTACTAAATCCGTAAAAACATTTTGTTTAAATTTTTCAGGAATCAGCGTGTGCGAAATATCACGAACCAATTGGTAGGTTTCGTCTATTTGATTGGTAATGGTTTTAAAGTTTTCAGCACCTTTTGTTAAACTTGATAATTGAAGTTTTATACCCGCTAAATTGCCGCCAATACTATCGTGAAGTTCTTGTGCTATACGTTTTCGTTCTTCATCTTGTCCTTTAAGCGATGCCTTAATTAAATTTAATTCTTGCTCTTGTACTAAGGATTGCACTTTTTGGTCATTAATTTCTTCTTGTTTTTTTGCGAGTTGGCTCTGAGTTTGTATTTTTTGATAATACAGAAAAAGTAAGGCGATAATTGGTATAAGAATGATGATGAAGCCAATTAAAAAAGCATTTTTTATGGTCTTTTGACGGTTTAATTCAATTTCTTTTAAAACCTTATCCTCTTGTAATGTTGTAATTGCTTTTTCTTTTTCTAGCGTTTCGTATTGTACTTCTAGTTCTTTAATAATGGCGCGTTGTTGTTTGGAGTTTATTTCGGCATTGACACCAAATAACTGGGTCATTACGCCATAAGCATTGTCATAGTCTTCTTGCTTTGCAAAAACTTTGGCTTGCAGCAGGAGTGTTTCTCTTTGAAATTCCAGATTTTCACTATCAATAGCGTTAATATAGGCCATTGATAAGCCCATTATGGCGGCATCATAAAATCCTTGAGTGTAATAATATTTTGCAATTAAGAGAGATCCTTCAAAATAAATAGCATCAAAATCGTTTGCTTGTGCTTCGTTTCGCGCTGTTTCATAACCCGTAAAAGCATTGTCAAGTTTGTTTTTTGCTTCAGCTAATTTAGCAAGCTCTAACCTGATTTTTAATTGCATTTCTAAATCATCTATATTTTTGGCAACATTCAATCCGTCAGTGTAATAATTTTCTGCTGCATCATATTCTCTTTTTAATCGATAAGCCTTCCCTAAAAGCATATTGTTTTCAGCGTTAAGTGATGGATGTTCTGGAGAAAATTCTAGTAACGATTTTTGAAGTATAGGTATAGCTTTATCTAAATTAGCTTGTTGAATATAGCATTTTGAAAGCCCTAATTTATTCTTATATTTAAATTCTGAATCGTTAGCATTTTCAGCATCTTTTAAGCCTTCAAGGTACCATTTAGTAGCGTTATCAATTAAGCCATTCATAAAATTACCGTTACCCAAATAGTAATTTGCTTTAGCGCTATACCTCGCTTTTATTATATTGGTTTCACTCCAATTTCTAACTTCTTTAGCATATAAATTAGCATAGTGAATAACTGAGTCTGTATTGTTTTTTTTGGTATGATAGGCAATAAGTTGGTCTAAAATAGAAAAGCGTTGCGCTCCGTAAGTGGTATTTTTTAAAGCTTCAAAATAAGGTTTTACAGTATTAGAATTTGCTCTTTGTTCCCAACTAAAATTAATGGTTTGTGTTTTAGTAGTGTCTGCAGCTCCGCCTTTTATTTGAGCCATTGCATTAAAGAAAATAAGGAAGCAAAAAAGTATAATGAACACTTTATACCCTTTAGATTTAAGTGGTAAGATGAATTTCATGGATGAAATTAAATTAAAAAGACAAAATTGATAATAAATAAACATCAAAATTACCTTATTGGCAGTAAAAATATACCCCTGAATTCAGGGATTTATTTTTGCTAAAATGCTATTAATGATAATTGGAGCGTGAATCCTAGAATTTTCAATGAACCATTTATGAGTGTCCATACCACCACAAATAACGCCAGCAAGATATAAATGCTGAATATTAGTTTCCATAGTTTCTGGATTGTAGGTGGGTAATTTTTTCTCATCATCAGACAAGGTAATTCCCATCTGTTTTAAAAATTCAAAATTAGGTTTATAGCCGATTAGTGCTAAAACAAAATCATTCGCCAAGCTTACCAATCCTTCTGCGGTCTGAACGATAATTTCTTTAGACTTAATTTCTTTTAAAGTGGCATTGTAAAAGACTTTTATATTGCCTTCTTCAATACGGTTGATGATATCCGGGCGTACCCAATATTTTACTCGTTGCCCTACTTCCTCGCCTCTAATAATTAAAGTTACCTCTGCACCTTTTCTATAACATTCCAGAGCCGCATCGATAGCCGAATTGCTTGCTCCAACTACCGCAATTTTTTGTTGGGCGTAAAAATGAGGATTGTTGTAATAATGACTTACTTTTTCTAAATCTTCACCAGGAATATTCATTGTATTCGGAATGTCATAAAATCCTGTGGCAATGATTACATTGCTCGCTGTGTAACTATCTTTTGGGGTTTTAATATTAAAATTATCGCCTAGCTTTTTTATGTTTTCAACTTTTTCAAAAAGATGAATGTTGAGTTTATTACCAATAACAATTCTGCGATAGTATTCTAAAGCTTCATTGCGTTTTGGTTTGGCTTCGTTGCTGATAAAAGGAATTTCATCTAGCTCTAATTTTTCCGAAGACGAAAAAAATTGCATGTTAATAGGGTAGTGGTAAAGAGAATTTACAATAGGGCCTTTTTCTAAAATGAGATAGTTAAGTCCCTTTTTTTTTGCTTCTAATCCGCATGCAATCCCTATAGGACCACCACCAACAATAACAAGGTCAAAATTTTTCATTATTTTGTTATTTCTTTTAATTTCGAAATTGTTTTAGTGGGATCATCGCTGCTAAAAACGAAACTACCAGCCACCAAAACATCGGCTCCAACATCAACCAAAGCTTTGGCATTTTCAGAAGAAACACCGCCGTCCACCTCAATTAAGGTATGTGCTCCTTTTTTTTGAATGAGTGCTTTTAAAGCTTTTATTTTATCAAAGGTATTTTCTATAAACGACTGTCCACCAAAACCTGGGTTTACACTCATCACGAGAACCAAGTCGATATCGTTAATGGTATCCTCTAATAAAGAAATATTGGTATGCGGATTTAGCGCGACTCCAGCTTTCATACCTTCTGCTTTTATGGCCTGTAAAGTTCTGTGCAAGTGGGTACAAGCCTCGTAATGTACCGTAAGTATTGTTGCGCCCAAATCAGCAAAAGTTTTAATATAGCGGTCAGGGTCAATAATCATCAAATGTACATCTAAAGGTTTGGTAGCATATTTAGCAATAGCTTTTACCACAGGCATCCCATAAGAAATATTCGGTACAAAAACACCATCCATAATATCTATATGATGCCAATCAGCATCGCTGTTATTCACCATTTCTACATCGCGCTGTAGGTTTCCAAAATCTGCTGCTAGTAATGAAGGGGCTATTTTTGTGTGGCTCATCTGAATGGAATACTTTTATTAATGGTGTAAAAGTACAAAATTTGAAGCTTAGCTTGGTGGAATTTTAGATCGCTATATTTTTGAATGGCTGTTATTTTAGATTTTTGGATTTTTAGAGATTTAGATTTTTGGATGGTTTGTTTTTTGGATGGTTGTAGATTTAAAAAGTTAAAAAATGGTATAAGTGAATGGTTGGGTTCTTTAAATCAACCCTTGGTTACATTGTTCTCATTTTCAAATTAACTCATTGTTACCTTAAACAAAATCAACGTAATTGTCTCAAACCTTCATAAACTACAATGCCAACGGCATTACCCAAATTTAAGCTCCGAATATGGTCGCTGTAAAGAGGAATTTTATAGGTTTTATCTTGATTTTTATTGATAATTGCTGCCGGTAGTCCTACGGATTCTTTTCCGAAAATCAGAAACATTTCATCTTCAAAAGCAATCTCCCAAAATGTTTTTTTTCCGTGACTTGAAAAATAGATCAGATTTTTATTTTGATGTTGTGCGTAGAAATCTGCTATACTTTCATAAATAGTTATAGGTACATGTTGCCAATAATCTAATCCAGCACGTTTTACACGGGCGTCGCTTAATTCAAAACCAAAAGGTTTTACCAAATGTAAATGGGAGCCAGAGGCTAAAGTTAATCTTCCAATATTTCCAGTGTTATTGGGTATTTCAGGTTCAAATAAAACAAGGTGTAATGCCATTACTTAGGAATAGATTTTAGGTATAAATATTCAACTTTTTCACGTGCCCAAGGGGTTTTGCGCAAAAAAGTTAAGCTAGATTTTATGCTTGGGTTGCTTTTAAAACAATTGATGTTTATTTGCAAGGAAAGCTCTTTCCAGCCATATTTTTCAACTAGAAATTCGAGCATATCTGCTAGTTTTATGCCGTGTAGTGGATTGTTAGATTGTTCCTGTTTTATATCCATTATTGAAAGATAGACTTGTCTATTATTTTTAAACTTTTCTGTTCTGCCCATTTGGGGGAGTTAGAGGGGGCTTTTAAATTAAAAACTCCGGTAATCAGCCGGAGTTTATTCATCAATCAAAAAACGAACAGTCATGATAACTGTTGTTTATCTTTCACAAATTACGATTTTTAGTTTAATTTTTCCATATTAGGATATCAATTAATCGCGATTTGTTTTCCTAACCAAGGTATGTTTTTAAAATTTTACTTCTTGAGGTGTGTTTTAATCTGCGAATTGCTTTTTCTTTTATCTGTCGAACGCGTTCTCTTGTTAAATCAAAAGTTTCACCTATTTCTTCTAATGTCATAGAATGCTGACCCGCTAAACCAAAATACAAACGAATAACATCTGCTTCTCTTGGCGTTAAAGTTTCTAAAGCTCTTTCTATTTCAGTTCTTAAAGATTCATGTAATAATTCTCTATCTGGGTTTGGAGATTCGCCACTGCGCAAAACATCGTAAAGGTTAGAGTCTTCTCCATCAATTAAAGGGGCATCCATAGATACGTGACGGCCAGAGTTTTTCAAAGATTGTTTTACATCTTCCACCGTCATGTCTAATTCCTTTGCAATTTCTTCTGGAGACGGCTGGCGCTCATGCGCTTGCTCTAAAAAGGCGAACGTTTTATTTATCTTGTTAATAGAACCAATTTTGTTCAAAGGTAAACGTACAATACGCGATTGTTCCGCTAAAGCTTGTAAAATAGATTGACGAATCCACCATACAGCATAGGAAATAAATTTAAAACCTCGTGTCTCGTCAAAACGTTGAGCGGCTTTAATTAATCCAAGGTTACCTTCATTAATTAAATCGGGTAGCGTTAATCCTTGGTTTTGGTATTGTTTTGCAACGGATACCACGAATCTTAAGTTAGCTTTGGTTAATTTTTCCAAAGCGGCCTGATCACCAGCTTTAATTCGTTGCGCCAATTCTACTTCTTCATCGGCGGTAATTAAATCTACCTTACCAATTTCTTGTAAATATTTGTCTAACGAAGCGGTTTCCCTATTGGTAACCTGTTTTGTAATCTTTAGCTGTCTCATCTAAATATTCTTTCTTAATTATGTTGTTGTGCATTAGCTGCATTTAATTATACGTAAAAAAAAAGAAAATGTTACAGGGGTAGTGATTTATTTTAGCCTTTTTCGGGTAAAAATCAAAAAAAAGACCCTAACTTAAAACAATTAGGGTCTTTTACTATGTTTAAAAAAGAAAATTAGTCTCTTCTTGGTTTGCGATCTCTATTGTCTCGACTACCTCCATTGCGGTCATTTCTTCCACCGCGATCACGATCGTTATTTTCTCTTGGTGGTCTTGCAACGTAACCTTCTGGTTTTTCTAATAGTGCTTTACGGGATACTTTTTCTTTACGTGTTTTTGGATCAACTCCAAAATACTTCACTTCAAAAACATCACCCATGTTCACTACATCAGAAACATTTTCTGTACGCTCCCAAGCTAATTCAGATACGTGCAATAAAACTTCATTTCCTGGCGCATCTAAATATTCAACTACAGCACCAAAATCTAACATTTTTATTACTTTAACTTGGTAACTGTCACCAACTTCAGGCTTAAATAAAAGTGATTCTATTTTTGCCAAAACAGCATCAATACCGGCTTGATTTGTTCCTAAAATTTCAACGATACCTTCTTCAGTAATTGGGTCTTCATTGATAACAATCGTAGTTTTAGTAGATTTTTGAAGTTCTTGTATCACTTTTCCACCTGGGCCAATTAAGGCGCCTATAAAGGCGTTAGGAATAATACGAGTAACCATTTTAGGGGAATGTGGCTTCACATCCGCATTTGGTTTCGCAATTGTATCAGTAAGTGTTCCTAAAATGTGGATACGACCAGCTCGTGCTTGTTTAAGAGCATTCACCAAAATTTCGTAAGAAAGCCCTTTTACTTTAATGTCCATTTGACAAGCCGTAATACCATCGGCAGTACCGGTAACTTTAAAATCCATATCGCCTAAGTGATCTTCATCTCCTAAAATATCAGATAATACAGCATATTTTCCAGTTTCAGCATCAGAAATTAATCCCATGGCAATGCCAGAAACAGGTTTTTTAATTTGAATACCAGCATCCATTAAGGCCATGGTTCCTGCACAAACTGTTGCCATAGAAGACGAACCATTAGATTCTAATACCTCAGATACTACTCTTACAGTATAAGGACAGTCCGTAGGGATCATTCCTTTTAAAGCTCTTTGTGCTAAATTTCCGTGCCCAACTTCACGACGAGAAGTTCCTCTTAGAGGCCTTGCTTCACCTGTTGAAAAAGGTGGAAAGTTATAATGTAAATAAAAAGTTTCTTCGCCTTCATAGGATGGCATATCAATTTGGTTTGCTTCTCTTGAAGTACCCAAGGTTACTGTCGCTAATGCTTGCGTTTCTCCACGGGTAAAAATGGCAGAACCGTGCGTAGATGGTAAATAATCTACCTCACACCAAATAGGTCTAATATCAGTTGTTTTACGACCATCTAAACGTAAACCTTCGTTTAAAGTTAAATCGCGAATGGCTTTCTTTTCTGCTTTGTAGAAATATTTAGAGACCAAACCTCCAAAATCAGCCAATTCTTCTTCTGAAAAAGTAGCTTTTATTTCTTCTTTTATAGCATCAAAAGCAGCACTACGATCGTGTTTTGCAGAGGCAGCACGTGCTACAGCATACACTTTATCATATGCCATTGTATGAATTTTTTTAGCTAAAGCTTCATCTTCACGTTCTGACTCGTAAGTACGAGTTTCTTTTTTACCGAAAGCTTCCGCTAATTTCACCTGCGCAGCACATTGAATTTTAATGGCTTCGTGGGCAAATTTAATAGCTTCGGTCATTTCCTCTTCAGAAATTTCTTTCATCTCTCCTTCAACCATCATTACAGAATCAGCAGAAGCACCAATCATCATATCTATGTCAGATTCTAACAACTGCTCTCTAGTTGGGTTGATGATAAATTTTCCATTGATACGACCAACTCTCGCCTCAGAAATTGGAGTTTCGAAAGGAATATCACTTAATTGAATGGCGGCCGATGCGGCTAAACCAGCCATAGCCTCTGGCATTACATTTTCGTCATGAGACATTAATTGAATCATCACTTGGGTTTCAGCGTGGTAATCTTTTGGGAAAAGTGGACGTAAAACACGATCCACCAAACGCATGGTTAACACTTCGCCATCGCTAGGTCTTGCCTCTCTTTTAAAGAAACCGCCAGGGTAACGCCCAGAGGCTGCAAATTTTTCGCGATAATCTACTGTTAAAGGTAAAAAATCTAGATTACTTTGTTTGTAATCAGAAACCACGGTACATAATAACATACATTTTCCTGATTGTACTACAACGGATCCATGAGCTTGTTTTGCTAATTTTCCGGTTTCGATAGAAATTTGTCTTCCATCGCCAAGGTCTATGACCTCTTTAAAAACTTTTGGAATCATAAAATTGATTTATAACTTGCTTTATTACAAGTTAGTTAAACTTTGATCTTTTGTCTTATCAAGACGGGACAGTTGTTGTGCTGTAGAAGTTGTGCGACCAATGAAAAACTAAATGCAAGCTTTTTATTTGCCCCAAAATTTTTTCGAGGACTTTTTAAACGGGTACTATAAACGTATTGATTATAAAGAAATTAAAGTAAAAAAGGGGAAGCTTAGCTTCCCCTTTAAAAATTATTTTCTAATACCTAATTCTTTGATGATAGCACGATATCTAGTGATATCTTTCTTAATCAAATAATCTAAAAGACTTCTTCTTTTACCTACCAGTTTCACTAAAGAACGTTCTGTGTTGTAATCTTTACGATTGCTTCTTAAATGTCCAGTTAGGTGATTGATACGGTGTGTGAACAATGCAATTTGCCCTTCAGCAGATCCAGTGTTTTTTGCTTCACCACCGTGTTTTTTAAAAATGTCAGCTTTTACTTCTTGTGTTAAATACATTCCAATATTATTTTAAATGATTTTTATGTATGTGATTTTTTTCCTTCGACACATGCTCAGGGCAGAAAATCAGCGTGCAAATATACAAATATTTTGATTATGACCTAATAGGATTATTCTGAATTAAATCTATGTATAGGTTTATTTTTTTCTTTAAGTCTCTTCTATGTACTATAGCGTCTAAAAAACCATGTTCCAAAACAAATTCTGCTGTTTGGAAACCTTCTGGCAATTCTTTACCTGTTGCTTCTTTTACAACTCTTGGCCCTGCAAAACCAATAAGCGCACCTGGTTCAGAAATGTTTATATCGCCTAGCATGGCATAGGATGCCGTTGTACCGCCTGTAGTTGGGTCTGTACAGACTGAAATATATGGTAAACCTGCTTCTGCTAATTGTGCCAATTTTGCCGATGTTTTGGCTAATTGCATTAAAGATAATGCCGCTTCCATCATTCGTGCACCACCAGATTTTGAAATCATCACAAAGGGCATTTTCTTTTTGATGGCATAATCAATACCTCTGGCAATTTTTTCACCAACAACGCTACCCATAGAGCCGCCTATAAATGCGAAATCCATGCACGAAATAACAATATCTTTTCCGAACGATTTGCCCACCGCCGTTCTCACAGCATCGTTCAAGCCTGTTTTTTCTTTAGCCGCTTTTAAACGGTCTGCATATTTTTTGGTATCCTCGAATTTTAATGGATCTTTTGATGTTAATTTTGCATCGAGTTCTTTAAAAGTATTATTATCAAATAAAATTTCAAAGTACTCTTTGCTACCAACCCTTACGTGATAATCATCTTCTGGACTTACATAAAAGTTTTTTGCTAAATCGTCTGATTCAACAATTTTGCCTGTTGGCGATTTATACCAAAGCCCCTTTGGTGTATCTTTTTTTTGTTCCGTTGAAGTTTGTATTCCTTTTTCTTTTCTTTTAAACCAAGACGACATACATTGAATATTTAGTTAAAAACGGATTTTTTATTCTCAACCCGTTGGAAAAAATAAATGATAATTAATTGAATATTTTTTATTTCAATTTAAAAGCTAATTAGTTAATGAAAGTCAGTTTGAGCACTTCGGCTTTGCTCAGCACAGGCTAGTCGAAGACCATCTAAAAAAGTATTTCGACAAGCTCAATATGACAACAAGATTATAATTTATCAAAAAAGCTAACTTCACCTAATGGGTTTTATTTTGTCATAAAGTGTTTACATTATTTAAATCTTCAAAAGCTTGCTTTAAGCGCGCGACAAAAGTTTTTTCACCTTCACGCAACCAAACTCTTGGATCATAATATTTTTTATTTGGCTCATCAGCGCCGTTTGGATTGCCAATTTGCGATTGTAAGTAGTCTTTTTTATCCTGAATATAATCACGAATACCTTCTAAGAAAGCATATTGCAAATCAGTATCAATATTCATTTTTATAACGCCGTAGCTAATTCCTTCACGAATTTCTTCAACTGTAGAGCCTGAACCTCCATGAAATACAAAATCGATATGGTTGTGTTCTACGCCAAATTTTTTAGAGATATATTCCTGAGAGTTTTTTAATATTTTTGGAGTCAACTTTACGTTTCCTGGCTTATAAACTCCATGTACATTACCAAAGGCAGCAGCAATAGTAAATCTATGGCTTACTTTTGAAAGTTCTTCGTAAGCGTAGGCTACTTCTTCTGGTTGGGTGTATAATTTTGAGTCGTCAACATCTGAGTTGTCCACTCCATCTTCTTCTCCACCTGTAATACCTAACTCTATTTCTAAAGTCATATCCATTTTTGCCATTCGGGCTAAATATTTTTTACAGATCTCAATATTTTCTTCTAAAGTTTCTTCCGATAAATCAATCATGTGAGAGCTGAACAATGATTTACCTGTTACAGCGAAGTGTTCTTCACTAGCGTCTAATAAGCCATCAATCCAAGGTAATAATTTTTTGGCGCAATGATCGGTATGTAAAATAACAGTAGCACCATATGCTTCTGCTAGTTGGTGAATGTGTTTTGCTCCTGCGATAGCACCGTAAATAGCTGCTTTTTGTCCTTCGTTAGATAATCCTTTTCCAGCGTTAAATTGAGCACCACCATTTGAAAATTGAATGATAACTGGTGCGTTTAAACTTGCCGCAGTTTCTAAAACACCATTGATAGTGTCCGAACCTATAACATTAACTGCTGGTAAGGCAAAACCTTTTTGTTTTGCGTAATTAAATATTTCTTGAACTTGATCGCCAGTAGCTACTCCTGGTTTTATGTTATGAGCCATAATATAATTTTCTTGTGTTAGTACTAATCTAATGTAGTCAACAAAAGTAATAAAATTATTAAGAGACTTTAGTGTTTTTAATAGTAAACATTCTTTTGGGGAATGTCAAATGTCGAAAGTCGAAAGTTCTTTTTTATAATTTCATATTTGGTATTAGTTGTTGTTGTAAAAAATAGTTTCAGGTTTCTATTTCAAGTTTGTCAGTATTATTGGTCTATGAAATAAACTAAATACAAATCAGCATAAAATTTAATACTTTCGATAATTTCGTATTTCTAATTTTATTTTCGTGTTTCGACATTTGATATCTAACTTTAGTTTAGAAAGGATAATTGATGCCAATTTGCAATACTGAATTTGCAAAATTATAATCTCTAAACCATCTTTTAGCCATTTCTTCTGCTGGATTGTAGGTTTTAAATCCTAAATCAACTCTAAAAACAAAATACGTAAAATCATAACGAAGGCCAAAACCTGTTCCTAAAGCAATATCTTGTAATGATGATAAACCATTAAAAGTAGCGTCTGGATCGTTTACATTATCAAAAACATTCCAAATATTACCCGCGTCGGCAAATAAAGCTCCTTTAAAATTACCAGCCAAAGGAAATCTATATTCTAGGTTTAGAGCTATTTTTAAGTTAGCTTCATTAAAATCGTTGATATTATTTGTACGTCCCGGGCCAAGGGAATAGGGGTTCCAAGCTCTATTGTCATAAGAACCTCCAGCAAAATAGCTACGTACAAACGGAATGTTGTCTGCATTGCCATAAGGCACTGCAATACCAAAGAAACTTCTAAAAGCAACCACTTTTGAGGCGGCAACCTCCCAGTGTTTTATGTAATCTAAGTCAGTTTTTAAGTATTGCGAATAAGGAACGCCAAATATAAATTGAACGCCATCACTATTAGTTTCAAGAGGTACCACGTTTGATATAAGAGAAAGCAAATTACCCGCACTTTCTACTTTAACTTTAAATTGATGAAAGCTATTGTCTGTTAAACTAGTTTTGTTATTTTTCGCAAAAGTATAATTTGATGCAAAAATTAAATTGTTCTGACTTAATCTGTCGCGTCTTTCATCGATACTCCTTATTTCATTAAAATCGGCAGGTGTAGATATAACGGCATTATTAATAACAGCATTAGTAAAACCAGTTGTTCCCTCTGGTATGCTCAAACGAAGATTTCCATTGTTATCTGGGTCTTCAAAAAATTCCGCCAAAAGAGGGTTATTTAAAAAAACATCTTGAGTTGCAATATCGTTCAACCGATTATAGCTATTTCTATACACATTAAAAAAGCGATCAATATTTACATTCTTTACATATTGTACATTAAGTAATTCAAGGCTATGTTTTGTTTCTGTCTTTGGAGTCCAATTATAACCTAATATGCTATTAAAGGTTTGTTTGTCTAAACCAATATTCTGCTGGAAACTTGTGCCTAACGATAATCTTGTTTGTGGCAGCATGTAATTGGGGATAATTTTTTTGGTATTCACAAACGGAAACCAAATTCTAGGAAAATCTAAATTAATATCTCCACCATATTCCTGAACATTGAAAAAACGATCGTCTTCTATATTAGGATCTACAGATGAACCTAAGCTTGCCCTTCCTGAAATGCTAAGGTTTTCAGCACCTCCAAAAACATTTCTGACGCTTAAACTAGGCGTAAAAGAAATACCAGCAAATTGTATGTTTGAATGGGTAATATCGGTTTCAAAACCAAAGGAGTATTTTTCCCTTGCCGCCAAATAAATGTTAGATTCTAAGGTATTTTTGAGACTATCGGCAATAATTTCAATATTTGGATATTTAAAATTATTTAAGTTGCTGATTTGCCTGTAAGTTCTAAGTCTGTTAATCTCTCTGTAAATACTGTCTTTCTGCAAAAAAATAGCATCGGTAAGTGCTTTTGGTTTGTAGTTTAATTTATCCTTATAATAAATAGTAAAGCCATCGTAGTCAACAGAGTCTAACTCACTATTATTCGTAGCAAAAAGGTGATCTGCATAAATATTTACTTTTTTGAATTTGAATATTTTATATTCAGTTTTAGCGGTATCTCCTCTTATTTTTAAATTATCAATATTCAATTCTATAGCCAATTTCTGGTCATTTGCCAGAGTGGTGGTATCAGAGATAATATTATAAAAAATAGAACTTTCTTGAAAATTATAGATTCCGTTATTTCTAAACAAATTAGTTAAACGCTCTCTTTCGCTGGTGAAATTATTAACTTCGAATTGCGTATTCTTATGGATAAAGGATTGCTCCTTATTTTTTTTATAAATGGAGTCTATGGCACTAGATGCAATATTGGTGTAGGCGGAATCAATCACAAAGGGTTTTCCTAGATTTATGTCATAAGTAATATAAGCACGTTGTTTGTTTTTTGTACTATCTATTCTATAATCTCCTGTTGTATTAAAATAACCTCTATTGCCATAAAAAGCTTTTACTCTAGTGATAGATTTACTGGCTTTTAAAGTATCGATAATCACTGGAGCTTCGCCAATTTTCTTTAACCAATTACTATATCCTTTCACAAAAAATGATTCACCAAGGCTGTCTAATTGTTTTTGAGAAATTAATTTCCTGAGCCTTTCTTTTCTTTTTGGTTTTTTATATAACCACGCTTGGTATGATGAATCTGGATCCTTTTTAGCAAGGTTGTATAGGTTTAATCCTAGAGGATATCCTAATAAGGAGCTATTAGGCTTTTGTGTTAACAGGCTATTGACATTCTCATTCGTAACTTTTTCGCCATCAGCAATAATTGTATTTTTAACTAATAAAAGCTCATCATCCTCAACTCTTTTAAGCGTATTACAAGAGCTGATGATTAAAACTAAGAATAATAAGACTATTTTTACGGTGTTTTTTTTCAAACTTAGTGATTCTCTAAAAATCAAAAATACATTATTTGTATGGTTGGTAAAAGCCAAATAAAATTTATAAAAAGTCTGCATCAAAAAAAATACAGAAATGAGCATCAATTATTTGTCGCAGAAGGCAAAAAAATGGTGCAAGAACTGTTGAATTCTGATTTTGAAGTACATAAAATATACAGTACAGATTTAAATTTTGTTGAAAGTCTAAAAAGCCTAGCTGAGTTGGTAAAAGCCGATGATTTAAAAAGAATAAGTAATTTAACTACACCCAACGGCTATCTAGGAATTTTTAGCATACCAATACCTAAGAAAATAATTTTTGATGATTGGCTTGTAGCACTAGACACCATAAATGATCCAGGCAATCTAGGCACTATTATCAGACTTTGTGATTGGTTTGGTATAAAAAACATAGTGTGTTCCACTAATACTGTGGATTGCTATAATCCTAAAGTTTTACAAGCTACCATGGGGTCTATTGCACGAGTGCAAATTACTTACTTAAATATAGCCGATTTTTTAAAAAGTGTTGAAATTCCTATTTATGGTGCTTTTATGGATGGCGTTTCGGTGAACAATATAAATTTTCCAAAAAAAGGAATTTTAGTGTTAGGGAATGAGGCCAACGGTATTTCTGATACTATTTCGCAAGTGATTACAGAGAAAATTACAATCCATCAATATGGAGAAATGTCCACAGAAAGTTTAAATGTAGCTACAGCGACCGCCATTTTATTACACGAAATTAGGCGATGAAAAAGGGTTTTTTAGTTAAATGGTTCTAAGGTTATATGGTTAAAGCGCTAAAAGGTTTATGAGTTTGTGAAAAGGGAGTTTATGAGTTTAGAATAAGGTTTTTTTAGTTATACGGTTAAAGGGCTAAAAGGTTTATGAGTTTAAGAAAAAGGGGGTTTGTTATTTTATAAGAAAATCCATATAGTTATTAGAATGAGCAATTGAAAAAGAGCAATTTTTAACCAACTAACCAACTAACCAACTAACCAACTCATTTACTCATTTACTCAAACGTAAAATTCACAAAAACACCACGTGTTCTCATTCCGGCTAAATTTTCTGTCCAAGGGCTATTTGGATCATTATCACGAACTAATTCATCGTTAATAGCAAAAACACCTCTTATAGATGGTGAGAATTTAAAATATTCTAAATAAAAATCAATTCCGAAGCCTAATTCCCAATTATAGTTGTTTTTTGTCATTCTAAAAGTACCTGAAGAATTATCATCTAAACTTGCTTCATTGCTTCCTAAATTCATGGAAAAAGAAGCCCCGCCGATAACAAAAGGTTTCCAGTTGCCCAATCTTTTAGTACTCGCTTTTAAAAGTAAGGGAAAATTGATATAGGTAGATTTTACATCTCTGATAGCCCTATTTTCATCTGTAAAACCTCTGAAGCCTACAGTTCTTTGCGCATAAAATAATCCAGGTTCAAAACGCACATCCAAAAATTGATTAATGCGTAATTCTCCTATTAAGCCTACATTAAATCCTGTTTTAGTAGATACTAATACATCTCCGTCTTCAGGAATATCTCTATAATCAAACTTAAAATCGTATTGATTAAATCCTAAAAAATAACCCCAATTAAGCAAGGCTTTGTCTTCATTTTCAAGGTTGAGGACTGGTCTTTCATTAAATTGAGCAGATGTAGATAAGCCTATAAAAAGTCCTATAAACAGTAAAATATTATTCTTCATACCTTATTTTGTAGCTACATATATAGAAGCTACCCCAAGTGTTTGGGGTTTGTTCTCTATATCTATAAACCCACTTTTTGCTAAAATATTGTTGAAGGCCTTTCCATGCGGAAAAAATGCAGCGGATTCTGATAGATAGGCATAGGCATCATCATCTTTAGAAAATAATCGACCAATCTTGGGTAAAATAAGCTTTGTATAAAAATTATAGCCTTGTTTAAAAGGTGTTTTTGTAGGGACAGAGGTTTCTAAAATGACCAAATTCCCTCCTTTTTTTAATACTCTATAAATTTCGGATAAGCCAATTTCTAGGTTTTCAAAATTCCGAACACCAAAAGCAACGGTAACAGCATCAAAACTATTTTCCTCGAATGGCAAGTTTTCGCTGTCGCCAACAATCATATCAATTGTATTTCCTAATTTTTTTTCGTCAACTTTTTTTTGACCAACCCCTAGCATACCAGGAGAAATATCTAAACCAATAATTTTTGAAGCACCGGTTTCTACTAAATTAATTGCTAAATCGCCAGTTCCTGTAGCAATATCTAATATAGAAGTCGGTTTCTTCTTTTTCAAAATTTCGACCACTCTTTTTCTCCATTTAATATCAATGCCAAAAGAAATTACGCGGTTTAAACCGTCATAATTTGTTGAAATAGTATCGAACATTTTTGTTACTTGTTCTTTTTTTCCTAAATCAGAATTTTTGTAAGGAGTAACTTTTTTACTCATGTCTGCAATTTTTGGCAAAGATACAATTTCGGATTTGCTTATTGTCCCTATATTCTACAATAAACTAAACGCTCTTCTGTTTTTAATAGTGCTGATTTAAGAACATGAAAATAAATTTATGTAATTTTGCAATGTAAATTATTACAACTTTTCAATAAAAATGGGCTTTAAAAAAAATGCCTTTCAAGAATATTCTTATGTATAAAAATCCAAATTACATCCGATTTGGGCAAATGTTCAGGGAAAACAACTTTTGTAACACATGAAAATTATAATAGCTGGTGCTGGTGAAGTGGGATTTCATTTGGCGAAGTTACTTTCGTATGAGTCCCAAGACATTACCTTAATAGACAGCGTTAAAGAGAGTCTTGCTTATGCAGATTCGCATCTAGATATTCGAGTGCTAAAAGGCGATGCTACCTCAATTTCATTATTGCAAGAAGCACAGGTAGAGAAATCGGACTTGGTAATTGGTGTAACTTCCTCTGAAACTACCAATCTCACCTTGTGTATTTTGGCTAAACAATTGGGTTGTAAAAAAACAATTGCAAGAATATCAAACACAGAATTCAAAAAAAATAAAGACCTCATAGATTTTAAAAAATTAGGAATAGACGAATTGATTTCTCCTGAAGAATTGGCTGCGGAAGAAATTCAGTTATTGCTCAATCAATCTGCATTTAATGATAATTATGAGTTTGAGGATGGTGCATTAATCATGTGCGGCGTTTCCTTGCCTAAATCGGCGCCTTTTGTGGGTAAAACAGTAAAAGAAGCTGCACAAATATTTCCTGAACTTAATTTTATGCCCATTGCCTTGCAGCGCACAGGTACGCAATTCACCATAATCCCAAGAGGTGATACCGTTTTCATGGAAGAAGATCAGGTATATTTTATTACCGCAAAAGAAGGCGTAACAGAGTTGTATAAACTAACCGGAATGGTAAAAAGAGACATCAAGAATGTGATGATTCTTGGTGGCAGTAAAGTGGGCTATAAAACAGCTCGCGATCTTTGTAAAAAGAAGTTTAATGTAAAGCTTATCGAAATTAATAAGGAGAAAGCTTTTGATCTTGCCGATGAACTGCCCAATGCTTTAATTATTAATGGTGATGGTAGAAATGTGGAATTACTAGAAGAAGAAAGCTTAGTTTCTATGGATGCCTTTATTGCCGTAACAGGAAATTCCGAAACGAACATCATGTCTTGTTTGGTCGCCAAATCAAAAAACATAAAAAAGACTATAGCTTTGGTTGAAAATATGGATTATTTTCAATTATCGCATTCCATTGGCATTGATACTCTAATCAATAAAAAATTATTAGCAGCAAACAATATTTTTCGTTACATAAGAAGAGGTGAAGTAGTAGCACTAACACGTTTAAACAATTTGAACGCTGAGATTTTAGAATTTATAGTAAAACCAGGTTCATCCGTAAATGGGAAATTCATTAAAGAGTTAGATTTTCCTAAAGATGCCACTATTGGCGGCGTAATTCAAGATGGAGTAGGGATCATTGCCTTAGGTGATTTTAAAATAAAGCAAGGCGATAGGGTCGTGGTTTGTTGCTTGCCTAGTGCCATACCTAAAATCGAAAAAATGTTTCTTTAATGGGACTTAATTACAAGATAATTTTCCACTTAATGGGACTTCTATTACTTTGTAATGGTGGTTTTATGATTCTTGCAGCTGTTTTTAGTGGAATTTATGATGATGGCGTAACCATAAATATTGCTTTAGCGGCCATTGTTACTATGATTGTAGGTACTTCATCTATGTATTTAACCAAAGGTCATGAGAAAGAAGTGAGTAGAAAAGAAGGTTATATTATTGTAACTTTTGGGTGGTTAATCATGTCTTTATCTGGAGTTTTACCCTATATGTTTTCAGGAGCTATCCCTGATTTTACCAATGCTTTTTTTGAAACGATATCGGGCTATACCACAACAGGAGCTTCCATTTTAGATGACATTGAAGTATTGCCCGAAGGTATTTTATTTTGGCGAAGCCTAACCCATTGGATTGGTGGAATGGGTATTATTGTCTTGGCAATTGCTATTTTGCCTTTGCTAGGTATTGGTGGAATGCAACTCTTTGCAGCAGAAGCACCAGGGCCAACGGGCGATAAATTACACCCTAGAATTACCGATACCGCGAAACGACTTTGGTTGATTTATTTTGGATATACCGTGGCGGAAACTATTTTATTAAAGTTGGCAGGAATGTCTTTTTTTGATGCCATAAATCATTCTTTGGCAACCTTATCAACAGGAGGGTTTTCTACCAAAAATTTAAGCGTCGCCTATTGGAACGATCAACCTTTAATTCAGTACATCATTATAATCTTTATGTTTTTGGCGGGAAGTAATTTTGTATTGAGCTACTACGCTTTTAAAGGTAAAGTGCAAAAAGTACTGCTTGATGAAGAATTCAAGTTTTATATCATATCCATTATTTGCTTTACGATTATTGCTGCTTTGGTTATTTATTATAAAGCTAATGTCGCTACCTCAGACTATTACCCGATGGTTTTTGGCGAAGCAGAAAGTACCTTTAGACATGCGCTTTTTCAAGTTTTAAGCGTAATTACTACCACAGGTTTTGTCAGTGCCGATTTCACGAACTGGACACCTTTCTTAACTATTTTCTTTTTTGGATTGATGTTCTTGGGAGGTTGTGCAGGGTCAACAGCGGGTGGTATTAAAGTGATGCGCCATTTACTCATTATCAAAAACGGATTGCTAGAGTTTAAAAGAACATTACACGTAAACGCCGTTATTCCTGTACGTTATAACAATAAAACGGTTCGCGAACATATCGTTTATAACATCATCGCATTTTTTGTGCTTTACATGCTCACTTTTATTATTGGTTCTTTGGTGCTAGGTGCTTTGGGCTTAAATTTTGAGTCCGCTATCGGTGGAGCCGCCTCCTCTTTAGGTAATGTGGGTCCAGCTTTAGGAACTCTCAACCCTGTAAGTAATTTTAATAGTTTACCTGCTTTAGGCAAATGGTGGTGTGGGTTTTTAATGCTACTTGGCAGACTAGAGCTTTTCACGGTATTGATACTTTTTACGCCGTATTTCTGGAAGAAGATTTAAGAGGTTTTTGCTAAATTTAAATTGTATTTTTGGTTATACTTATTCAGTTTTTAATCCAATAAAACAATTTGAAGAAAAAAATAAAACTCATATTTTATAAAATCATAAATCAATTACTCCATAATTGGAGTAGGAAGGCTTACCTTCTTTTTTTTCTATTTTGTTTTCTTTTTTCTGGACTTTCAGCCCAAAATTTCCCTGTTCAAATAATTCCGCAAGTAACGCCCGCTAGCGCGAGCGTCACGCTCGTGCCCGCAACAGTAAATAATAAAAGATTAAAAAAATAAAAATGAGTAAAAAATATAAATTTCAAAACCCAACAGCAGCTTACTTTGTAAACTTTGCAACCGTGTATTGGCTAGATGTTTTAAAGTCAAATTCATTTTTAAATTTTAGAAGATACTATTACCTATTGCAGGGCGGAAAAAGGCATGGAAGTTTTTGCTTATTGTTTTATACCGAGCCATGCTTGTACTGAGCGCAGCCGAAGTATGCACTTTGTATTCAGGTCAGATAATGAAGACCCATCGGGTTTATTAAGAGACTTTAAGGGATTTACTGCCAAAAAAATTATAAAGGCATTAGAAGAAAACCAACAAGAAAGTAGAAAAGCCTTTCTTTAGCGGAGTCGAAAGGCTCATTATAAAATCTTGAAATTAACTAGAAAGTCAAAATAAACTCAATAACCATAAAAAAACGCTTTAATTTTATTCGAGTGTTTTTGCTATACAAAAAGACTATTTTTAAGAAACCGTTTTCCTAATCCGAGCTAAAGCCTCTGTAATTTCTGCTTCACTTGCTGCATAAGAAATTCTAATACAGTTATTATTTCCGAAGGCATCTCCAGCTACTGTGGCCACATGGGCAACTTCTAATAAATACATGGATAAATCAGAAGAGTTATTGATTTTTGTCCCATTTAAGGTTTTGCCAAAATAGGCGGTAACATCAGGGAATACGTAAAATGCTCCTTCTGGCTCGTTGCATATAAATCCTGGAATATCCTTTAATAAACCTAATATTAACTTTCTACGCTCTTTGAACGTATCGACCATAAAGTGAATACGGCTTACAGGTTCTACTAAAGCTGTAATTACGGCACGTTGCGCAATACTATTAGCACCACTAGTAACTTGTCCCTGTAATTTGTTACAAGCACGTGCAATATAGGTAGGAGCGCCAATATAACCAATTCTCCAGCCTGTCATGGCAAAAGCTTTAGCAACGCCATTTACGGTAACCGTTCTGTCAAACATATCATCAAACTCAGCCATAGAGGCATGTGCAGTGACGCCATAGTTAATATGTTCATAAATTTCATCACTAACCACTACAATTTGTGGATGTTTCACAAGTACATCGGCTAAGGCTCTTAATTCCTCTTTGCTATAAATAGATCCCGTTGGGTTACAAGGCGAACTATACCATAACATCTTAGTTTTTGGGGTAATCGCAGCTTCTAATTGTGCGGGAGTCATTTTAAAATCGTTTTCGAGAGAAGTAGGTACTTCCACAGGAACGCCTTCTGAAAGCGCTACAATATCGCTATAACTCACCCAATAAGGGCAAGGTAAAATAACTTCATCTCCCTTATTTAAACAAACCTGTGCAACGTTGTATAAAGATTGTTTGGCGCCAGTAGAAACTACTATTTGGGCTTGTGTATAGTTAAGATGATTATCTCTTTTAAACTTAGTGATAATCGCCTCTTTTAGTTCCACATAACCATCCACAGGCGAATAAGTACTGTAATTGTCGTGAATTGCTTGTATGGCTGCTTCTTTAATATATTCGGGTGTATTAAAGTCTGGTTCTCCCAAACTAAGTCCAATAATATCTTTCCCCTCAGCTTTTAATTCCCTTGCTTTTGCTGCCATTGCAAGGGTTGCAGAAATGGCTAGGTTGTTTACCCTGTCTGATAATTGATTGCTCATGTATTCAACTGATTTTCTAGTACTGTAAAGCTGGTTTTTTACCCAATTCTTTTAAGTGATTGAAGTGCGAAAATATAGCTTTTCTTGTAGTTTTGTATTCGTTATAAGGCAAATTAAACTCTTTTGCCGTTTCTTTCACAATTTTAGCAATTTTTGTGTAATGCACATGGCTTATATTTGGAAAGATATGATGTTCTACCTGGTGATTTAAACCACCTGTAAACCAATTTATAATCTTATTTTTTGTTCCAAAATTTACCGTAGTAAATAATTGATGAATGGCCCACGTATTCTTCATGGTTCCGCTTTCGTCAGGTAAAGGCGTTTCTGCCTGATCCACTACATGCGCTAATTGAAAGGTTACACTTAAAATAACCCCAGCAACGTAGTGCATTATAAAGAAACCAAGTAATATTTGCCACCATGCAATATCTAAAATAAGCATAGGTAAAACAATCCAAATGGTTACGTAGATTAATTTAGCAATCACTAGTTTGCTCCAATTCATTACTGGACTTGGTAATTTACCATAAGATAATTTTCTTTTTGTGTAACGATACATTTGTTGAAAATCTGTGGTAATTGCCCAGTTGAAGGTTAACAATCCATATAAAAATACGGAATAGTAATGCTGAAATTTATGATACTTTCTCCATTCTGAATGTTTGGAAAAACGCAATATTCTTCCCGCTTCCAAATCTTCGTCATGTTCGTGAATATTAGTATAGGTATGGTGAAGTACATTATGTTGTACTTGCCAGTTATAGACATTTCCAGCAAGAATATAAATACTACTTCCCATTAATTGATTGACCCATTTTTTGTTAGAATAAGATCCGTGATTTCCATCATGCATCACATTCATACCAACCCCAGCCATACCAACTCCCATAAGGATCGTAAGCAGTAAATTTGCCCAAATGGGTAAGCCTAAAGTTAAAATTAAAAAATAGGGTGCCAAAAACAGGGTGAACATGATGGCGGTCTTTAAATGCAGACGCCAATCGCCTGTTTTCTTCAATTTATTTTCTTTAAAATAGTCGTTTACCCTTTTGTTCAGGGTTTTAAAAAAGTCGGCTGAGTCCTTTCTTGAGAAGCGAATGGTTTCTTTACTCATAATAGTATTTTTTACAAAGATAAGTCAAATCACACTGTATTAATGTAAATAGCTTCTTAAAAAGACTATAAATATGCAATTTAATATGTTATTTTGTTTATTTAATTTTTAAGTTAAACTATGGATTATAAAATTCTTTTAAACTATTTTCCTGATCTTACAGAGGAACAAAAACAGCATTTTTCTAAATTATCAGAATTATATGCCGATTGGAATCTAAAAATAAATGTCGTTTCAAGGAAAGATATTGAAGAATTGTACGTAAGACATGTTTTGCATTCCTTGGGAATTGCTAAAATTCAATCTTTTTTACCAGGTTCTAAAATTATAGATGTGGGCACTGGCGGAGGTTTTCCTGCTATTCCTTTGTCTATTTTATTTCCAGAAGTGCATTTTACTTTGGTTGATGCCATTGGTAAAAAAATTAAAGTGGTGGATGAGGTTGTTGCAGGTTTGGGCCTAAATAATGTTACAACGGTTAATGACAGGGTTGAAAATGTAAAAGGGAATTATGACTTTATCGTGAGTAGGGCTGTAGCTGCCATGCCTACTTTTGTGCATTGGGTGAAGGGTAAAATAAAAAAGGAATCGCTTCATGAAAGAAAAAACGGAATCTTGTATTTAAAAGGCGGCGACTTATCAGAGGAGCTAAAGGAGTATAAAACAGCTGAAATTTTTGCTCTTTCGGATTATTTTCAAGATGAATTTTTCGAAACTAAAAAACTCGTGTATTTGCCTTTAAAATTTAGGGGATAAAAAAAGTTCTGGTTTTGCTATAAGCCTAACCAGAACTTTCAAACTCAAACATTTGCTAAATTACATGCTTAATAATTTTAGGTACGATAATCTGTAATTTTTCGCATAATTACGTACGTAATTTTCTATGTTTTTAAAGCTTAATCCTTGAGTTGCTTTTTTGTTTTTAAAATCTCTTTCTTTCATAATCCTGCTATTTTAGCGCATAAAGATAAATAACTCACTATTAATTTACAATTAATTAACGTTAAATTTACATTCAAAGTATTTTAGAAATCATTTATTATTACAATAATTTCAAAATGGTAAATGGTATTATACCAATTAGGAATTTAAATAGGTCTAAAGAATTTGAATTATATTGTGTTCAGATGAAATAGAAAATCAATGCATAGCATTAGCTACGGTTTTATTTTTTATTGAAATATGGGCGCAATAGGAACAAATTATTGGGCTTATTTGGATTCATAAATGGTATTATCATAAAATTATGATTTTTCGCATAAAAAAAGCCATCTATAAAGTGTAGATGGCTCTAAAATTATCAGTAAAATTATTATTATTACCCTAAAAACGGATATCTGTAATTTGTAGGAGTTACAAAAGTTTCTTTAATGAGTCTTGGTGAAACCCAACGCAATAAATTTTGAGCAGAACCTGCTTTGTCATTCGTTCCAGAGGCTCTAGCGCCACCAAAAGGTTGTTGCCCCACTACGGCACCCGTTGGCTTGTCATTAATATAAAAGTTACCAGCGCAATTCTGTAAGGCTTTAGTCGCTTCATCTATCACATAACGGTCTGTGGCTAAAACGGCTCCAGTTAAAGCGTATGCTGAGGTGCTATCAACTAGTTCCAATGTTTTTGTCCAATCTTTATCCTCATATACATAAATAGTAACTACGGGTCCAAAAAGCTCTGTTTCCATCGTAGTGTATTTTGGATTAGTTGTCAAAATTACCGTTGGTTCAATAAAATATCCTTTTGATTTGTCGTAATTTCCACCAGCAATAATTGTTGCGTCTTTGTCTTTTTTTGCGGCATCAATATATTTCGCTAATTTGTCAAAAGAAGCTTCATGGATAACTGCAGTAATAAAGTTAGACATGTCTTCGGGAGAACCTGGTTTGTTCATCGATTTTAAATCTTCCTTCACCTGCTCTAAAATTTCATGAGCAGTAGATTTTGGTAAATATACCCTAGAGGCTGCGCTACATTTTTGTCCCTGAAACTCAAAAGCTCCACGAACTATAGCGGTGGCTACTTGTTTTGGGTTTGCAGTTTTGTGGGCCAGAATAAAATCTTTTCCTCCAGTTTCTCCTACAATTTTAGGATAGGTTTTGTAGGCATGGATATTATTGCCAATCTGTTTCCATAATTCTTTAAAGACATGGGTAGAACCTGTAAAATGGATTCCTGCAAAATCAGGACTTGCCAATATAGTTTCAGTAATCATCACGGGATCGCCATACACTACATTAATAACCCCGTCAGGAAGTCCAGCTTCCTTAAAGACATCAACAATCACTTTTGCTGAGAAAATTTGGCTATCACTTGGTTTCCAAACAACAACATTTCCCATCATCGCTGCACTGGCAGGCAAGTTACCTGCAATAGCTGTAAAATTAAAAGGAGTTATAGCATAAACAAAACCTTCTAAGGGTCTGTATTCAACCCTGTTCCAAATGCCTTCGGCAGAATCGGGCTGTTCTTGATAAATCTGAGTCATGTATTCTACATTGAAACGTAGAAAATCAATCAATTCGCACGCCGCATCAATTTCAGCTTGATGAATGGTTTTAGATTGCGCTATCATGGTAGCAGCGTTAATTTTAGCGCGGTAAGGACCAGCCAATAATTCGGCAGCTTTCAAGAAAATAGCAGCACGTTGTTCCCATGTTAAGTTAGCCCAAGCATTTCTAGACTCTAAAGCATTAGAAATGGCTTTTGTAATATGCTTTTTTTCGGCTGTATGGTAATGACCAACAATATGTTCATGATCATGCGGCGGAGACATTGGCTTTGTATTGCCTGTTTTTATCTCTTCACTTCCGATATATAAGGGAACATCAACATTTCCATTGAAATAAGCTTTGTATTGTTGTAATACTTCTTCACGTTCAGGAGTTCCAGGCGCATAGCCTTTTATAGGTTCATTGAACGCTGTAGGAACTTGAAAAAATCCTTTACCCATTTTTTGTAGTTTTAATTAAAAAGTCGGTGTAAAGGTACTAAATCTTAAAAGGTGAAAAAAGGATTTTACAGGAAAGAACCGATTAGTTCAAAGTAAAAGGGGCGTTAAACTTAAAGGTCGGGATAGATACTTTAAATTTATCGTTAGATTTTAAATTAACCATATTGTAATGTCCGTTCATAGCTCCAATGGTAGAGGTCAATAAACACCCAGAACTGTAGGTATGCGATTCTCCTGGTTTTATAACGGGTTTTTTGCCAATTACACCTTCCCCGTCTAAAACTTCTAATTCGTTTAAGGAATCATAAATTCTCCAATGACGAGAGGTTAATTGCACAGGATCTTTACTTTGATTTTCGATAGTAATTGTATAACCAAAAGCAAAGTGAGTTTTATAGTTTTTAAAGAAAGTACCTTCAAAACTTGTATTTACTGAAATCTTGATGCCTTTTGTTATTTGTGTAGTCATAATCATCAAAGTCTAAAGTGCTATTTGTAAAGCGATAAATATATGTTTAAAAATATAAAAGTAAAACATTAGGAATTAAGACTGGTCAAATTTAAGAAAACCTTTACGAATCTTAACAAATTTAGGTTGATTGCTTTTAATTTTAATCCCTATTCAAGGAGCTAATTTCATGGCAAGTTATAAAACCTTTTTAAAAGAATATATTTTTTTGAAGTTTGTTCGGTGTAAACCTTTTTTTTAAGGTCTAGTGCTCAAATTAGTTACTTATGTTTCTTGAATTTGCAGTACCAATACCTATAAGCCCATCATACAAAGCGCCAAAATCTCGGTAATAAACAAGAATTAAATAATTGTTTTCGGTAAAATGAAAATTACCCGAAACCTTGCTCAAGTTTATTTCCCCTTCATCGTTTTTTACAACATATTTATAATTGTAAAAGCCTTGTTTCATTTTTATAGTGGCTTCCATTAGGCCATTTTCAGCATTATAAGTCATTTTATTATAATCCTCAAGCGCGTAGTTGTTGAACTTGCCGAAAACAAAAACATCATCTAAACCTAGTTGTTCCATATAAGGCAGACTAAAATGGACATAACTGTATTCTGCTTCTCTAGATACATCTTCTCCTTGTGATGTATTAATTGCGAAATCACCATTTATGTCTGGAAAATAGGTGTAAGGTCTGTCATATCGAAAAATGTCTGTAAATAAATAATGGTTGTATAGGTCTGTAACTTCAATATGTGATATAATAGCCGTGGGTGCTCTTAAATCTTTTGTGTCAAAATTTAAAAATTCATTGCCGCCAAAAAAACTTGTTTCCCTATCATATTTATACACCAATTGTTTGCCAATGGTAAATTGGGGTTTAATATTGTAAATAGCGGATGGCCAGTAATAATTTTGTAGGATGGCAATTTTGACTTCTTTTATGGGGTTGACCAATTGAAAATCGGCATAATTAATATTGATTTGAACTACTTGTTTTTCATTTAAAAATTCAAAATCTCTTATTCTTTTTACCGTAGCGCCAACATTAACTAAATTTTGATACACTAAAAAACGTCTTGAAAATTGAAGTTCATAATTACTGTCATATATCCTTAACATATAATTGCCGCTTACTTTTAAACGGATATTTTCATTAGGTATCGTAAGCCTATAATTTGAATAAGGTTGTAGGGTATTATAGCTATTTTCGTAATCGATGATTCTTTGATTATCTATTCCTTTTAAATATTGAGACTTTAGTAAGTCCGATGGAGTCCAGTCGTAATTACAGTGAACAATAGTATAGTAAAAATCTTGTTCGGTGGCGGTTATATCATCAAAATCAAGATAAATAGGTTCACCCAATTGCACAATTGGAAATTGGTCATCAGTAGCTCCTCTAAAAACTATAGATTTTATGTTGGAAGGTGGGTTTATTTCTTCCTGTATTTGAGAAAAAAGAGAATTTACAAATAAAAATAAAAAAACATGTTTAATAGATAACCGCATGCAATAGAAGTATTTTTCCGTAAAGTTAAACAAAAAGTATGCCTTAAAAATTAACTTCGATGTAAGGCGTAAATTTATAGACAATAATTATGAAAACTTTCCATTTAGTCTTATTTTTGCATCAAAATTTTTTAACCTAAGGTTGATATTGATATGTCTAAAGACATCAGAATTAAAAAAGGCCTAAACATAAATTTAGTAGGTGCCGCCGAATTGGTAACTTCTAAAGCTTCTTTAAGTAATGTTTATGTCATAAATCTTCAGGATTTTCATGGGATTGCCCCAAAAATGCTGATTAAAGAAGGCGCAGAAGTAAAAGCAGGTGAGGCGCTTTTTTACAACAAAGAACATGAAAGTATGCTTTTTGTTTCCCCTGTCAGTGGTGAATTGGTTGAAATTAAGCGAGGAGACAGGCGACGTATCCTATCCTTAAAAATTTCGGCAAGTAAAACACAGGAACACATAGAACATACCATCCCTAATTTAAGCAGTGCGTCCATAGCTGACGTAAAGGATTTTATGCTGAAGTCGGGATGTTGGCCTTTTATAAAACAACGACCATATGATGTAATTGCTGATCCTGAAACGAGCCCTAAGGCTATTTTTATTTCAGGTTATGCCACAGCTCCTTTAACTGCCAATTTAGACTATACCTTAAAGGGTAAAGAAAAAGAACTGCAGGCTGCTGTTACCGCTTTGTCTAAATTAACAACAGGCAAGGTGCACATTTCTCACTCTGGTTCAGGTTCTCCATTGGCTAATTTAAAAGGTGTTGAGCATCATAATATTTCTGGACCACACCCTGCGGGATTAGTAGGAACTCAAATCAATAAAATTGATCCTATTAATAAAGGAGAATTGGTATGGGTCGTTAGTCCTCAAGATTTAGTGATTATAGGAGAAGCCTTGTTAACGGGTAAGTTTAATGCTGAAAGAACAATCGCACTCGCAGGTTCTTCAGTTAAAAATCCAAAATATTACACGACTATAATTGGAGCCGAAATTGCAACCTTTTTATACGCAAGTGGTGTAAATGAAGAAAAATTTAGAGTGATTAATGGTGATGTACTAACGGGTGTTAAATCTAGCCAATCTGGTAATTTAGGGTATTACAATACCACAGTTACTGCCATTCCTGAAGGTGATGATTATGAATTCTTTGGATGGAATAAACCTGTTTTTGATAAAATTTCGAACTCAAGAGCTTTGACCTTTTCATGGTTAACACCTCATAAAAAGTTCGATTTAGACACAAATACAAACGGAGAGCATCGCAATTTTGTGATTACTGGAAGCTACGAAGAAGTATTTCCGTTGGATATCTATCCTATGCAAATTCTTAAAGCTTGCTTGTATAAAGATTTAGATGAAATGGAAGCTTTAGGAATGTACGAAGTTGCGCCCGAAGATTTTTCCCTTACAGAGTTTATCTGCGTGTCTAAACAACCGCATCAAGATATTATTAGAAAAGGCTTAGACTTAATGTTAAAAGAGATTGGATAATGAGCTTAAAAAGTAATTTACATAATTTAAAAGAAAAGTATAAAGGAAAAAAAATGGCGCCTGCTTTTAATGCAATCCATACCTTTTTATACTTGCCTAATGAGACAACCCATAATGGGACTCATATAAAAGCAGCTGACGATTTAAAGCGCACCATGAATACCGTAATTATGGCACTAGTGCCGTGTTTAATTTTTGGTATTTTTAACGCGGGATATCAGCACTATTTAGCACTTGGTGAAATAGAATCTGCAAAAGGATTTTTAGGAGCATCGTTTTGGTCATTAGATAATTTAATTCTAGGCGCTTGGACGGTTTTACCTTTGGTAATAGTGTCCTATGGTGTTGGTCTTGCGGTAGAATTTTTATTCGCAGTCATTAAAGGTCACGAGGTAGAAGAAGGTTATTTGGTTACAGGTATGTTAGTGCCATTAATTGTTCCTATTGATATTCCCTTGTGGATGCTGGCAGTAGCGGTTGTTTTTGGAGTGGTTATCGGAAAAGAGGTTTTCGGAGGTACAGGTATGAATATACTTAACCCTGCATTAACCATTCGTGCCTTTTTATTTTTTGCCTATCCAACCTGGATGTCAGGCGATAAAGTTTGGGTACACGGTGCTGTTGAGCGCGCAGGTACTGCAGATGCTATTTCTGGTGAAACCATTTTAGGATCTTATGCACAAAATAATGCCGTAGCTTATGATTATTGGGATATGTTTTGGGGTCTTATTCCTGGTTCAGTCGGGGAAACGTCAAAAGTGCTCATTATTATTGGAGCCCTATTTTTAATTTTTACCAAAGTAGGAAGCTGGAGAATTATCGTAAGTACCCTTATAGGAGCGCTTACTATGGGACTGATTTTCAATGGAGTTGTAGATTCTGGTTGGATTACTGAAACTAGTAAATTCTACGGATTAATGAGTGTACCGTTCTGGCAGCATTTAATTATTGGTAGTATTTTATTTGGTGCTGTTTATATGGCAACAGATCCTGTTACAGCATCACAAACAAATAAGGGAAAGTGGATATACGGTTTCTTGATAGGGTTTATTTCTATTATGATACGGGTATTTAATCCGGCCTATCCAGAAGGAGTATTCTTGGCTATCTTATTAATGAATGTTTTTGCACCAACTATTGACCACTATGTTATACAAGGCAATGTAAAACGTAGATTAAATCGTATTAAAGTTAAAACAGCTTAATTATGGCAATAAATACAGATAAAAATAGCTACACAGTAATTTTTTCAATAGTAATGGTTTTCGTTGTGGGCGCCATTTTAGCAGGTTTAGCCTCAGGGTTGAAGCCTATGGTAAAAGCCAACGAACGTTATGAAAAACAACAGAATATTCTTTATGCTTTGGGTGTAAATGATAATGAAGGTGCTAATGATGTGGCTTTCATCTCAACAGATGAGGTTGAAGATCAATTTAAAAAATACATAAAAAAACAGTACGTTCTACAAAACGGCGAGTTAACTGAAGATGATGAAGCTTATCTAATTGATGTAAAGAAAGAGGAGACAAAAGCTAAAAACAAAGATTACAGCAGACGTTTGCCAATTTTTGTAGGGGAAAAAGAGGGAAAAGAAGTTTATGTGGTTCCTGTCAGAGGTAAAGGTTTATGGGATGCTATTTGGGGTTTTGTTGCTTTAGATAAAAGCATGACAGTTACAGGAGTTTATTTTGACCATAAGGGAGAAACACCAGGTCTAGGTGGCGAAATTAAACAACGTTATTTTATGGACGACTTTACAGGAGAAAAGTTTTTAACTGGGGAAGTCTTTGAAGGAATTACCGTAGCTAAGGGCAATAATGACCCCAAGAACAATAGAAAAGAGGATCATAAAATTGATGCTTTAGCTGGAGCAACCATAACAGGCGATGGTGTTTCTGCAATGCTAAAGAAAGATGTAAAAATGTATATGCCTTATTTTAAGACCTTAAATTAATATCTCTATGGGACTTTTATCAAGAAAAGACAGTAAATTAATAAGCGATCCTTTATTGGATAACAATCCTATTACCATTCAAGTTCTAGGTATTTGTTCTGCATTGGCAATCACAGCACAGTTAAAGCCATCTATAGTAATGGCCATTTCTGTTATGTTTGTTTTGGGCGCTGGAAACGTGGTAATTTCGTTAATGCGAAATATTATTCCGTCAAAAATTAGAATTATAGCTCAGCTTATCGTCGTTGCAGCCTTAGTAATTATCGTTGATCAGGTTCTTAAAGCCTATGCTTATAGTTTAAGTAAAGAGTTGTCTGTATTTATTGGACTAATTATTACCAACTGTATTATTATGGGTCGTTTCGAAGCTTTTGCTTTAGCCAACGGGCCTTGGAGATCTTTTTTAGATGGTATAGGAAATGCAATGGGTTATGGCTTAATACTGGTTGTCGTAGGTTTTTTTAGAGAGCTTTTTGGCTCTGGAACATTATTCGGATTTAAAGTGATGGGTGATCCTGTTGAAAAAACTGGCTTGTTTGCGTTAGGGTACGAAAACAATGGTTTTATGGTATTACCTCCAATGGCATTGATTGTCGTGGGGCTTATCATTTGGGTTCAACGCAGTAGAAATAAAGCATTAATAGAAGACTAAAAAATGGTAAGCAGTTGATGGTACCAGTAAGCTTTTACTGAATACTTAAAAACTGAATATTAAATATTTAAAAATATGGAACATATAGAATTGTTTTTTAAATCGATATTTGTAGATAACATGGTATTTGCCTATTTCCTTGGTATGTGCTCTTATCTCGCAGTATCTAAAAAGGTTTCAACGGCAGTAGGTTTAGGTGCAGCCGTTATTTTTGTACTCGCCATCACCGTACCTTTAAACTGGCTACTAGACCAGTATTTATTGCAAGAAGGTGCACTGACTTGGTTAGGGCCAGAATATGCAGATTATGATCTTAGCTTTTTGTCTTTTATCATGTTTATTGCCACTATAGCAACTATGGTGCAATTGGTTGAAATTATTGTTGAGAAATTTTCTCCATCACTGTACAACTCTTTGGGGATATTTTTACCTTTAATTGCTGTAAACTGTGCCATATTAGGGGGGTCATTATTCATGCAGTCAAGAGAAATTGGAACTTTGGGATTAGCCTTCAATTACGGGATTTCTTCTGGTATCGGATGGTTTTTGGCCATTTTAGCGATTGCAGCGATTAGAGAGAAAATTAGATATAGCGCTGTGCCCGCGCCTTTAAGAGGTTTGGGTATTACGTTTATAATCACTGGGCTTATGGCTATTGGTTTCATGAGTTTCGGAGGGATGTTAACAGGTGGTGATGAAGAAGTACCAGCCAAAGAAAAAACTGTCGAAAGAGAAGTTATCAAAGAAGATGTTAAACAAGAAGAAGCTAACATTAAGACTGTCTTAAGTGTAGCCGATAATACAAACAAATAAAAAGTATTATGATGATATTAGCAGCAAGTACATTAGGAACTGTAATAGCTACGGTAGCAGCCTTTTTATTAGTAACATTGTTACTAGTGGCGCTGTTATTGGTAGTGAAACAAAAATTATCTCCATCTGGTCCTGTAAAGATTATGATTAACGGAGAACGTGAAATTGAGGTAGCTTCAGGAAGTTCATTACTAACTACTTTGAGTAGTTATAAAGTGTTTTTACCTTCTGCCTGCGGTGGGGGTGGTACATGTATTCAATGTGAGTGTCATGTTTTATCTGGTGGCGGAGAAGCACTACCAACTGAAACTCCTCACTTTTCAAGAAGCGAATTACAACACGGTGCGCGTTTAGCTTGTCAAGTAAAAGTAAAACAGGATATGGTTATTACCATTCCCGAAGAAGTTTTCGGAATTAAAAAATGGCCAGCAAAAGTGGTTCGTAACTATAACGTTGCTTCTTTTATTAAGGAATTTGTTGTTGAAATTCCAGAGGATATGGGTTACAAAGCAGGTGGGTATATTCAAATTGAAATTCCTGAATGTGAAGTTAAATTTGCAGACATGGACATTACGGCACACCCAGAAGAACACGAAACTCCAGATAAATTTCAAGCAGAATGGGATAAATTTAATTTATGGCCATTAGTGATGAAAAACCCCGAAACAGTGGAAAGAGCATATTCCATGGCTTCTTACCCAGCAGAGGGGAAAGAAATTATGCTTAACGTTCGTATCGCTACACCACCATGGGATAGAGCTAAAAATGGTTGGATGGATGTAAATCCTGGAATTGCATCGTCTTATATTTTTAATTTGAAACCTGGAGATGATGTTGTTATTTCTGGACCTTACGGTGAATTTTTTATCAATGAGTCAGATGCTGAAATGCTTTACGTTGGCGGTGGTGCTGGAATGGCGCCTATGCGTTCGCACTTATACCACTTATTTAAAACATTAAAAACAAATAGAAAAGTTACTTATTGGTACGGTGGTCGTTCTAAGCGTGAGTTGTTCTACTTAGATCATTTTCAGCAATTAGAAAGAGATTTCCCTAACTTTAAATTCTATTTAGCACTGTCTGAGCCAATGGCAGAAGATAACTGGAAGGTGAAAGAAAGTTTAGATGCTCCTGGTGATGGTTTTGTTGGCTTTATCCATAATTGCGTTATCGATAATTATTTAAGCAAACATGAATCACCTGAGGATATTGAATTGTATTTCTGTGGGCCTCCATTGATGAACAAAGCTGTACAAAAAATGGGTGAAGATTACGGAATCCCAGATGAGCATATTCGTTTTGATGATTTTGGTGGATAAAATTTCTGTCATTTCAGAAATATGATATTCTAAAATCTCTGAATATAAAAAAGCCAACTCAAAATTTTGAGTTGGCTTTTTTAATCTCGAAGTCCCTTTGACTTCTCATTAGCATAATATTAGGCTACTTCGAAGTCCTTTTTGTCGATTTCGAACTTGAATAAGACAGAACAATCCATTATATTTGGAATGCCATCTAGGCGACAGAGTTCTATAACGACTTCACACAAACCATTAAAAAGAACGTTATTATTGATGTTTTTAGGTTTGTATAAACGGTTTTGTTGCGTTAAATAATACCCACAACCTTTTAAAAAGGCACTTTCAATGTGTAGCAACTCAATCGGGGTGTAGCCATTGAACTTTCTTCCCAGATTTTGATGCACCAATCCTACATAATTTAACTTAGTAGTACCGTGTTGGTCTGTTAAATGTTTCCAACGATCTGTATGATCCAAAATGTTACCAATCGCACATTGTTTGCAATCGTCAGGGTTTAGACTGCTCTCATGGAATGCATTGTATAGTTTATTGATAGCGTTATCAAAACGGATTGAAGTTGTCATAACATTGTAATTTTCTTTTTCGAAGTAAAAGATACAAAAATAGTACAGAAATGGTTTAATGTCAATGTTAAAATTCTAAAATGATATGAAAAATGAGCATTAAAGTTTGAACTTGCCATAGTATCTTTGTAATATGAATAAAGCACTTACGGAGCAAGAATTACATAACTTAGCCATGAATATTGTTGGGAAGCAATTAGAAGCTGACGGTTTTGAGTTTTTGTCTGTAAATAGTGTTTTAAAAAAGAATCCACAGTTTGTGTGTATAAAAGAAAAAAAACTACATTTTGTTGTAGTGAAGTGTATCAATTACCCAAATGATCCAAAGGATTTGGATATTGATAATTTGAATAAAATGAAAGCGCATGCCCTAAACTTTGAAGCTGATACCTATTATGCAGGCGTTGGTTTGGTAAATGCTAGTGATTATCATAAACCTATTTTTTTAAATGAAGCGTATATTGTTGATTATGATGGACTTGTTAAAATTTAAAATTTTAAAACTAGTATTTTTGGCATTGGGTTTAGCGCTTTTTATATCATGCACCCACGATTTTGTAGAAACAAAAAATACGGGCGTAGCCTTAGGTACTACGTATTCTATTTTGATTTATGATACTGTTGGCAGAGATTTTCAACAAGAAATAGATTCTGTTTTTAGGGTTATAAACAAATCCATGTCCACCTATATACCAGATTCTGATATTTCTAAAATTAATGCCGGAGACTCAACTCTTGTTGTGGATAAGATGTTCGAAGAGGTTTTTAACTTATCAAAAGATATCAATAGCATTACCAAAGGTCATTTTGACCCTACTGTTGGAGTTTTGGTAAATGCTTGGGGTTTCGGTCCCGGAAAACAAATTCAAATAGATAGTACCGTTATTGATAGCCTTTTAAACTATGTAGGTTTTCAGAAAGTTATGTTGACCTCTGAGAAAACGATACGAAAGGCTAATCCAAATATTTTATTCGATTTTAATGCCATTGCCAAGGGTTATGCTGTGGATAGGATAGGGGCTTTTTTAGATCAAAAAGGAATTAGAAATTATCTTGTTGAAGTCGGTGGCGAACTCATCGCTAAAGGCGAAAACAAGGTAAAGAATAAAAAGTTTGTGGTAGGGATTGATGATCCTTTGGCATCGGATAGAGGCAATCCTGCGGCACTAATAAATCTTTATAATAAAGGATTGGCTTCTTCTGGTAATTACAGGCACTTTAGAGAAGACGTCGAAACCGGCATAAAATACGTACATACCATAGATCCTTTAACGGGCTACACAAAAAATTCGAATGTTTTAGGCGTAACGGTTTTAGCAGATAATTGTGCCGAAGCTGATGGCTATGCTACCGCTTTTATGGCCATGGATTTAGATGAATCCATGGCCTTACTATCTAAGAAAATCGGTATAGAAGCGTATATTATTTATGTAAGCGTAAATGGAGAAATAAAGGAGTTTTTTACAGAAGGTTTTAACGCTATTCTGATCAAAGAATAAATCACATTATTTCTTCACAAAAGGAATAATTTCTCCTTTTGCTAGACGATACTTATCTACGTCCATTGGTGATAGTTGACTCGTATAATCTATTTCATCAACCTTAAAACCTACAGCTCTTAATTTATCAAAATAATCTTGTCCGTAAATACGAACATGATCATATTGTCCAAAAATTTTAGCTCTTTCCTTTCTGTCAGTAATGCTATTATCTTCAAAAGTTGTTACTCTTTTTAAGTCTTGAGGAATTTGAAAAATGCCCCATCCGTCAGGTTTTAGAACTCTAAACAGCTCCTGCATGGCTTTTTGGTCATCGGGAATATGTTCTAAAACGTGATTACAAAAAATTACGTCAAAGCTATTATCTTCAAATGGTAAATTACAAATATCAGCTTTTACATCGGCCAATGGGGAGTCTAAATCGGTTGTGGTATAATCTAAATTTTTAAGATTTCTAAACCGTTTGTAAAAGGCTTGCTCTGGCGCAAAATGTAATACTTTGTATTGTTTGGTAAAGAAATCTGTTTTGTTTTTTAAATACAGCCATAACAACCTGTGGCGTTCTAACGACAGGGTAGAAGGTGATAATACATTTTCTCTTGGGTTTTCATAGCCATAAGGTAAAAAACCTCTAAAACCTTTCTCATCGATGGGGTCAACAAACCTTTTTCCTCGCATATAAAGAGCCAAAATAGGTCGAGCTACATAGCTCAGCTTTATAAGCAGCGGCCTTGGGATAGTATTTAGTATGTATTTGAAGGTTTTTTTCATGAAAGGTTGTTTCACAGAGTTACTCTGAGCAAAAAGAGTTTCACTGAATTGCATGTATAAAACGTTTAATTCCGTTTTTTAACAGTGAAGTATTAAAGTTTATTAATAATCCTAATTCGTAAGCTCCAATTTTTAAATAAGTTAATATTTGTGCAAAATGAACATCGGTAAAAAATACAACAGTTTTGAGTTTTAAAACAATTTTATTTTCGACTAATACATCTATTCTACAGCCATGATTTAGTTTTATATCTTTGTAAATTATAGGTAATGCAAATTCTTTTTTTACTTGTAATCCTGTAGTGTTAATTCATACAAAAAACATTCTTGATATGCAGATTCTAAAAGACCAGCACCAAATGATTTATGGACTTCAATCGCAGCACCAATAATAATATTTGTCAATTCATTGTTTTTCATTCTCTGCGAAGCTCTGTGTATCGCTATGTAAAGCTTTGTGAAATATTTTTTAAAAATTAGTGAAAATATTTCGAATGAGTGGCAAGCAAATTTTAATTCCTAAACTCATTTTCTTCGTCGCTATTGATCCCTAAAGCATCATAAATATATTTAAAGGTAGAAAGTAGCTCGGGTTTGCCATTCACTATCGCTACATTATGTTCAAAATGTGCACTGGGTTTGCCGTCCGCAGTTAAGATTGTCCAACCATCTTTTAGTTGTTTAATTTTATGTGTACCCATATTGGTCATAGGTTCAATGGCAACGACCATACCTTCCACAAATTTTTTACCCCAACCTCTTTTTCCGTAATTAGGCATTTCAGGATCCTCGTGCATTTTACGCCCTAGACCGTGACCTACCAATTCTCTTACCACTCCATACCCATGATCTTCAGTAAATTTTTGAATAGCATGGCCAACATCACCCACGCGATTACCTAATTTAAATTCTGAAATCCCGACGTAAAGTGATTCCTTTGTGATCTCTAATAATTTTTTAATTTCTGGAGACACTTCACCAACTTCAAAGGTATAAGCATGGTCCCCGTAAAATCCATTTTTTAAAGCGCCGCAATCAATCGAAATAATATCGCCTTCCGCAAGCGGAGTCTTATTGGGAATGCCATGAACCACTTGCGCGTTTGGACTCACGCAAAGCGAGTTTGGAAAATCATACAAACCTAAAAAACCGGGCACTGCGCCGTGATCGCGAATAAAAGTTTCCGCAAGGGCATCTAATTTTAAGGTAGTAACGCCTGGCTTTACCTCGCTGGCTAGCATTCCTAATGTTTTTGATACAATCAGCGCACTTTGGCGCATTAAGGCTATTTCTTCTGCTGTTTTAACTATAATCATGGATGCAAAGGTAAACTTTTTGAAAAATTTTAAATCAAAGGTTTTTGAGTCATTACAGCGGGTTGTGGAATGCCCATCAATTTTAAAATCGTCGGTGCAATATCACCCAAAACCCCATCTTTTATTTTAATATGGTCTTTATCGACTAAAATTAAAGGCACAGGATTGGTCGTATGTGCGGTGTTTGGACTGCCATCAGGGTTAATCATGGTATCGCAGTTTCCATGATCAGCGATCACTATAGTGGTATAACCGTTTTTTAAACCTGCCATAACTACTGCTTCGGCACAACTATCTACAACTTCGCAAGCTTTAATGGCTGCTGCCATAATACCAGTATGACCAACCATATCGGGATTGGCAAAGTTTAAACAGACAAAATCTACCTCTCTTTTTTCTAGTTCAGGTATAATCGCATCTCTTATTTCGTAGGCACTCATTTCGGGTTGTAAATCGTAGGTAGCCACTTTGGGGGATGGGCAGAGTAGGCGTTGCTCCCCATCAAAAGGAATTTCTCGACCTCCATTAAAGAAAAAAGTAACATGAGGGTATTTTTCTGTTTCGGCAATACGAATTTGTTTTTTGCCTGCTTTCGAAATTACTTCGCCAAGCGTTTCTGTAATATTATCTTTATCATAAATTACATGTACTTTTTTATAAGAATCATCATAATTAGTCATCGTAACATAGTACAAATCTAGTTTATGCATGTTTTGTTCGTGCATGGTTATCTGACTTAATACTTGGGTAAGTTCTCGGCCTCGATCGGTTCTAAAATTGAAGAAGATAACAACATCTCCATTTTGAATTTTTGTAATTGGCGTTCCATCTTTGGCAGTTAATACAATGGGTTCTATAAATTCATCCGTAATGCCTGCGTCATAACTTTGTTGAATGGCAAATGTTGCATCCGTAGTTTTTTCGCCAATATTATTGACCAATAAATCATAAGCTAATTTTACACGTTCCCAGCGTTTATCTCTGTCCATGGCATAATAACGACCAATTACGGTCGCTAATTTTGCGGTTTTATCAGCACAAAATTTTGTAATATCGGCTATATAACCCTTTCCACTTTTAGGGTCAACATCTCTGCCATCAGTAAAAGCATGAATAAAAACTTTATCTAAATGATAAGCTTCACTAGCTTTTATCAAGCCTTTTAGATGAGAAGTGTGGCTGTGTACCCCGCCATCACTTAACAAGCCCACAAAATGTAAAGGTTTATTGTTTTCTTTGGCGTATAAAAAAGCATCCTTTAGTACTTTTTCATCTTTTAAAGTGTCTTCTTTAACCGCTTTATTAATTTTTGCTAAATCTTGATATACGATACGGCCTGCACCTAAATTCATGTGTCCCACTTCACTATTGCCCATTTGGCCTTCTGGCAGCCCAACATTCATGCCGTCAGTTAACAGATTGGCATTAGAATATTCTCTTAAAATACGATCTATAAATGGCGTGTTTGCATTGTCTATGGCTGATACTCTTGGATTTGGAGATTTTCCCCAACCGTCCAAAATCATCAAAATTACTTTTTTGTTCATGGGCTATGATATTTAGACCTCAAAAATAAGACGAAATGCCAGTTAATACTAACTATTTTCGTTTCTTTTTTAGCGCACTGCCACCAATAACTATGATAATTAAGGTCTCAGAATTATGTTAAAAAATGATTATTTAGGGTATTAGATGAAACAAAACTAACACCGAGTCGTCTTTTAAATAATATTCATCAATCCGTTATATCGGAAATCAAAATCATCATCATGAGAAAAACAATCACAATTACAGTTATGACTTTGGCATTATGTGCCATGAATCTAGAAGCAAAATCAATTTCAAACGGCATGGAAGTTCCTCTAAAAGTGGAGAAACCAACTGGTTTAAGTTCTTTTTGTAATGCCATTTTAAAAGGAGATCTCCAAACCGTTAAAAGCATGATAGCCTTGGGTGAAGATGTCAATCAAAAATCATTAGGCATGACACCCGCTATTTTTGCAGCACGGTACAACAAGGTTGAAATATTAGAATTACTAATTGCGAATGGTGCAAAGCTTAGAGTAAAGTGCGACAGAGGTATGGGTATTAAAGAATATGCCGAGGCCTCAAACGCTATGGAGGCATTAAAAGTGATCAACGAAAACTGGAAAAAGCAATAATAATTAATGGTCAAAATCAAAAAAGCCATTCACGCTATGTGAATGGCTTTTTTTTATTAATTATCATCTTCTTTTCGTGTTCAAGTAAAAGAGGTATTAATTAGAATTTAAATCCATTGAAAGCTCTATAAAAAAAAGCATATAGTGCCATGGCTATCATCAAAACTGAAAATAATGAATAAATTTTTAGTAAAACTACAACGAATGCAGGTTTACAATTTTCAAATGCTTCTAAATAAACATTTTTAAAATGTAATAGTGTTGCCATATAGTTTTGTTTAAAGATTTATAAATCAAAGCTATAAGGATTAATGAGGATGTGTAAAACTTAGGGATATACAAAGCTAATGAAATATTTGAGGAATTTGATGTATTAACAATTTATTAGATGAAAGTAGCATGTTAAAAATTTTAACGCACCAAAGAATGAGGCATTGTGGAGATGCATCTGTCTATAGAAAAACAATAAATATAGGGAGATGAAATGCCTTATTGCTGTGCTTTATATTTTTCAATGGCTTCTTTAATCTTTTCAATTCGGTTTTCGGGATCAGGATGCGTGCTTTGAAATTCGGGCTGTCTGTTAGGGCTACCCGCTGCTTTTAAAATTTCCATTACGCTTATCATTTCATAGGGGTCATAGCCAGAATTCAACATAAAAAGCACGCCTAGTTCATCACTTTCCAATTCATCACCACGACCGTTTTTTAATAATGTATTTTGACCAATACTACCAACAATATCGCCTGCATCAGCGCCTACAGATGCGCCCATGGTTATGGTTTGCCAAAAATTGCTTTCCGCAATGCGTTCCGCCGAGTGCCGACCAATAACATGACCAATTTCATGGCCTAAAACGCCTGCAAGTTGCGCTTCGTTTAATTGTGAAAATAGGGCATAGGTTATAAAGCATTGACCACCAGGTAATGCGAAAGCATTGATGGTTTGGGCATCTGCTAATAAATGAAAATCATATTTATAGGGAGTTTCTTTAGCAATGCTTTTATTTACCAATTTATTGCCTATTTGTTTCACCAATGTTTGTAAACGCTCGTCTGGGTAAAGACCTCCGTATTGTTGCGCTATGTCTGGTGCACTTTGTAAGCCAATAGCAATTTCCTGCTCGGGGCTCATATCAATATTTTGAACTCTACCAGTATAGGGGTTTTTATCGCTATTGCTACATTTTTGAAAGTAGGCAAAGGCTACTATGGCCAGCCCGATAAATATTCTGATTTTCCATTTGCTGTTTCTCATAGTTAGCGTATTTCTAGTAAATTCAAATACAAAATACTATAAAAGTTTTGGGTTTATATCTAAAATATTATCGATGATGTAGGTTCTTAAAAATCCAGAAGTAAAATATTCGCTGCCTACAAAGCTTTCTTTTCGGTAAAGCTGCATGATATTTTTACCTCTAAACGCCTCTAACATGGGTATTGATATAGGGGCGTAGCTGTAATGCCAAGGCTCATATTTAAATCCTTTTCTTCTTGGATTGTCGGTATAGACTAGAAAAAAACCAAATTTCTCGGAGTTTTCATCCATCCATTTTTTAAAATCTGCAAAAGGTTGACCTTCGCCATATTTTTCCGGAACAAGTACATCGCCATCTACTTTTTTATAGCCGTCTATCACATCAATATCGGTACCCCAATGATGTCTGCTTGTACCAGGAAGGGTGGAGTATTCAATAATTTTTGAAATAGCATCTAAAGGTGCCATACCTTCATCGGTATAGTTGATAAATTTACGCTCAAAAATAACCTGTTGTCTGTCAAAACTTCGGTAGCTCGATACAATTTTTAAATCGATACCTGCACTATAAGCAGCTCTTTTCATTTCGATAAAAGCATCGTGAGCCTCTTTTACTAAATTGATATCTTTTCCAAACAACTCAATATCCGATTTGCCCATTAACGCTTCTAGGGAGTACTCTTTTTCTTGATTTTGCCATTGCGCAAAAGATAAACTGGGCAATAAGCTTATGGCTAAACTAGTAATTGCGCTTTTCTGTAAAAATAATCTTCTCTCCATTTTAAATATTTTTAAACAATACGTAATGTTCTCCGACCATGGGTATTTCAAAAATAGTACCAATTTTATGGTATCCTAATTTGGTGTAAAAGCCTAAAGCCGAAACTCTAGCGTTCATCCAAATGCTAGTATATTTTTTTTCCTTTAACAAAGTTTCACCATATACTAAAAGCTGCTGCCCAAAGCCTTTTTTATGATACGCATCTAAAACCGCCATTCCACGTAACTGCGCAGCATTATTAAACTTATGTTTTTCATGACTAGCCTCATAAAAAGATGCCACAGCTACTAGGGTATCTCCTAAATAAGCACCTAAATGAAAGCTTGTTGTTTTATCATCACCATCAAAAGCACAACTTTCTATAGGCCTGCCTTTTCTAAGCACCTCATGACGAACACTATAGGTTTCTTTTGCCGTAATTAGTTTAGGCACTAGAGTAGTAACGGTATTTTTGTCCATTATTGTCTATTTTGAGATAAAAATGTAAAGATAATTAAAATTGAAAATGAAAAAATGACGAAAGGCAATAGTCATTAATCCAATGTTAAAAGCCAAAAGTCAAAAGCCAAAAGTCAAAAGCAAAAGAGAACTTCCTTAGGTTGAAGATTGCATGTTCACACTTCTACTTAGTTAATAATGAGCGTAGCCGAAATACTCAGTGCAAGAGTTCACACTTCGACTAGGCTCAGTGCAAGAGTCCAAGTAGAAAAAGATTTTAAAAATTAAGTTTTAAATTGATTTAATTTTACAATTTCATATACCCTTCAAACCCAAAACCCAGCACCCAAATCACCTCGCCAAATAAATAAAACCTTGAAATTCGAAGCCTAGGTCAAGTAGATTTACGACATAAAAATAGATGCCCGCGGGTAAACCCATGGATCTTTTTACCACCCGATTGTCCACGTTGGAAAAACCTGCAAACTCGTTGTTGTAATTTTCTTTTTGAAATACTAATAACCCATAACGATCGTATATTTTTACAAGGTTGTTAGGGGAGAGGTCTAATTCTTCGATGACCAAAACATCATTAATACCATCCCCATTTGGAGATAAATAAAAGTTGTCTATTTCTAGTCTGTCTTGTGGTACTAGTAAACTTCCGATGGTAATAATTTCATAATCATCGGGGATAAAGGTTTCCGAAGAAATAATTCCGTCTAAGGTATCACCGCTAACGGCGGTATTTCCTAATATTTCCCATTCTTGGTTGCGTTTACTCCAACCAACGACCAATAAATTTTCTGTTTTTTCGGTGAGTGCGGCGATATCGCTACGCGAATTCCAAGAAAGGGTTACGGTAGAAGGGACACTACCTTCTAAACGCCAAAATTCTCTAGTATTTACGCCATCTAGTTGACGTGCAGTTTCATTAGTATCAAAAATCTGGGAAAATGAAAACGGTGCATTAGGGTCCTCCAGAAAGTAAGCGCATTTTGCGGTTAAATTAACGCTGTTTGAATTCATGATAAGCGGTCGCAATTGCGTTTCATCACCCACAGGAAAAGAATAGGCTTGTTGATTGGTGATTAAGGCATAACCATCGACTTTAGAAAAATCGCTTTCCCCATTGTACATAGCATCTTCAAGCAGGGCGAAATAAATATCGCGTAATGATTTTTGAGTAACAATATCGCCAGAAATAAAATTAACGCTGTTGCTCACCTCAGAACTTACATTTAAAGCCACGCCATTATCTGCGCTAATCTCGAAATTATAAAAAACAGGCGATACACTGCCTTGAATGTTTAAAAAGTTAGACCCGTAAAAACCCACCAAACCCAAATTTTGATCAAAAGGCGCATTGTTGATAAAATTGGTATGAAAGCCTACATTGGCATCTGCATGGATTTGCATATTGCCCGCATGGTGTAAAGCAGACTGGGCGCTGGTGGCAACACTTATAAGAAAAACGGCTATGTGGATTAGGTTTTTAATCATTTTTACTAGATATCATTGCCTTTATGGCTTCAACTTCATCTCTTAAATTTTTTAATTCATTGGATAATGAGTTGTTCTCATACTTTAATTTTTCGATTTGTTTTTCTTGATTTATGGTATGAAGAAACAATTCTTCGATTTTTTCAAGGTTTTTCAAGTTAGATTCACTTAAATTCCAATAACCCGCATTTCTCGCCTGTGATGCAGATGTAATTCCGGGTAGATGATTGTTAGCTTTTATGAATTTTTCTATTTCATAAAGACTTTTAAATTCGTATTCAGTGTTTAACGCAGAAAATCCATCAAAGTATTTTTCAAATACATAGTCAGGGACAACTGAGTTACCATTTAAAAGTATATCAGCTCCAACGCTTATGCCTGATGTTGTAGTTATAGCCTGCGCTCCAAAATTCGGATTTATTTTAGTGCCATCAATAGCGGCTCCGTTATTAATATCAATATTTGTGATACTGCCATCCAATATTTCATCAGATGCGACTGCATTAGTTCTAATTTCTGATGAACCAACTGCATCCATCCGTATTTCTGACGCATCTACTGAATCTGGAGCTAAATCAGAAGCGGTTATACTGTTATCTACAATTAGTCCACCTGCTCCTCCTGAGATTGGAGCAATAGTTATGTCATAATCTCTATTATTAACCAAATCTATGGTTGCAATTATAGAAGAATTTGAAGAAGCAAAAAATTGAATTTCATTAGTAATACTTCCATCTACTTCTGATGTTAAAAATCCATTATTTGAAACGAACGCATCCACAGCAGCTTCATCTAACTGAGTATCATTATCAATATTATCTGCAAATCCTGCTGGAATGCCAACAAGGCTGCTCCATTGTCCGTCAAAATCATCGGCAGCATTTGAGTCGTAAGCACTTAAATCAATAACAGTTGATGTTGGGTCATTGCTAAGGGTAACTATCCCGGCTGTAAAATCTAAATTTTGAATTTCATTGGTAATACTTCCATCTACTTCTGATGTTAAAAATCCATTATTTGAAACGAATGCATCCACAGCAGCTTCATCTAACTGAGTATCATTATCAATATTATCTGCAAATCCTGCTGGAATGCCAACAAGGTTGCCCCATTGTCCGTCAAAATCATCGGCGGCATTTGAGTCGTAAGCACTTAAATCAATAGTAGTTGATGTTGGGTCATTACTAAGGGTAATAATCCCAGCTGTAAAATTTAAATTTTGAATTTCATTGGTAATACTTCCGTCAACTTCGGCGGTCAAAAAACCATTATTAGCAACGAACGCGTCAACAGTTGTTTCATCCAACTGTGTATCGTTATCAATATTATCTGCAAATCCTGCTGGAATGCCAACAAGGCTGCCCCATTGTCCGTCAAAATCATCGGCGGCATTTGTATCGTAAGCACTTAAATCAATAGTAGTTGATGTTGGGTCATTACTAAGGGTAATAATCCCAGCTGTAAAATCTAAATTTTGAATTTCATTGGTAATACTTCCGTCAACTTCAGTGATGGACAAACTCGACTCATTCGCTAAAACCCAATTGCCAGCGGTGTCATCCCATCGAATAATATCGCCTTCAGCGCCGCCATCCGCTAATTTTACAAGGGCAATAGTTCTATCAGCAATATCTTCATTAACAATGGTTAAATTTTCAATTTTAGCTGTGGTTATGGCATCATTTGTAATTTGAGTAGATGTTATTCCATTTGCAGCTACTTGCAAGCCATTAGTTGCATCAATCTCGATAGTTGCATTATCTACTAAAACATTTAAAGCACCAGTTGTAACATCTTTTTCAAGACCTTCGCCAGCAACGTCAGCATTTATCTTTGCAGCCGTAACGGCAACATTATTTATATTCAATACTATATCTCCTAATAAAGCATTGGTATCACCAGTAACATCTAAATCTGTTGAAGTAATAT